>JALEIO010000083.1 GCA_022769845.1 Oscillospiraceae bacterium | reverse complement strand
TCGGTGCTTGTTGAAATTGGCACAAACGGAAATACGCTGGACGAGGCGCTTTGCTGCGCAAAATATCTTGGTGATACCGTTGCGGACGTTATAAACGACCTTACAATATTACAGTAATATTAATTTTGCAAAAAAGTATTTATTTTATAAAAAAGTTGTGCTATAATGATGTTAAATAATACATATGACAGATTAGAAGGTGCGAAATGTTTGAAAAACTTTCTTTCATTGAAGGAAGATTTGAAGAGCTGGAAAAGAAAATTGCCGATCCTGAAGTTATTGCCGATCAAGAGCTTTGGAGAAAGCTTTGCAAGGAACATTCCGATATTGCTCCAATAGTTGAAAAATATAAAGAATATAAGCTTATTTGTGATAATATATCTGAAGCAAAAGAAATTATTGAAACCTCGGACGATAAAGAAATGAAGGAGCTTGCCGAGTCCGAACTTGAGGAGGGCAAGGCAAAAATAGAAAAAATAGAGCAGGAAATCAAAATTTTGCTTCTTCCGAAAGACGAAAACGATGATAAAAACGTAATTATGGAAATACGCGGCGGCGCAGGCGGCGACGAAGCTGCTCTTTTTGCTGCCGACCTTTTGAGAATGTATTCAATGTATGCCGAATCAATGCACTGGAAGGTTGAAATGCTTAACGCAAACGAAACCGATATAGGCGGTTATAAAGAGGTGTCGTTTGCAATCAACGGGCAAGGGGCATACAGCCGACTTAAATTTGAAAGCGGTGTTCACCGTGTTCAGCGTATTCCGTCAACTGAGTCGGGAGGGCGTATTCACACATCGACCGTTACGGTTGCGGTGCTGCCTGAAGTTGAAGAAGTTGAAGTTGATATTAACCCAAATGATTTAAGAATAGATGTTTTCCGTGCAGGAGGTCCGGGCGGTCAGTGCGTTAATACTACCGATTCGGCTGTGAGAATTACTCATATTCCTACCGGTGTTGTGGTATCATGCCAGGATGAAAAATCGCAGCTTAAAAATAAAGAAAAGGCTATGAAAATTCTTAGGTCGCGCGTTTATGATATGGCAATTTCCGCTCAGAATGCAGAGCTTTCGGCGGAGCGTAAAAGTCAGGTGGGAACAGGCGACAGGAGCGAGAGAATAAGAACCTACAACTTTCCGCAGGGGCGCGTTACAGACCACAGAATTTCTCTTACGCTTCATAAGCTTGATATGGTGTTAAACGGCGATTTAAACGAGATTATTGACGCGCTTATAACCGCCGACCAGAGCGAAAAGCTTAAAATGTCAAGCGAATAATATATAAGGAAATGACTTTTTGATGACAAAAATTGTTAAAGAAAACGATTTGGATGAAGCGGCACAGTGCTTAAAAAACGGCGGCACTGTCGTTTTTCCGACCGAAACGGTTTACGGACTTGGAGCCGACGCTTTAAATGAAAAAGCGGTTGAAAAAATTTATGCCGCGAAGGGGAGACCAAGTGACAACCCTCTTATCGTGCATATTGCCGATACGGACAGTTTATCAAAAATTGTGCGTGAAATTTCGCCTGACGCAAGAAAGCTTATGGACGCGTTTTGGCCCGGCCCGCTTACGATGATTTTTAAAAAAAGCAGCGCTGTACCAGGTGTTGTTACCGCAAATCTTGATACCGTTGCGGTGAGATGTCCGTCCAATAAAACGGCGCACAGCCTTATCAAAAAAAGCGGTGTTTTTGTTGCCGCACCGAGCGCAAATTTGTCTGGCAGTCCGAGTCCGACGGTTTTTAAACATGTTTGCGATGATATGATGGGCAGAGTTGATTTTATAATTGACGGCGGCGAGTGCGATGTGGGAATTGAATCCACCGTTTTGGATGTTTCGGGGGACGAATTTAGAATTCTTCGTCCGGGTTATGTGACATACAGTGATATTTTAAAAATCACCGATAAAATAAAGTCGGATTATGTTGACATAAAAGGTGTTGACACTCCGAAATGCCCCGGTATGAAATACACCCACTATTCACCCAGGGCAGAGGTTTTTGTGGTTATGGGGAACAGCGAAAACTGCAAAATGTATATTGATGAAATTCTTGCAAAAAAGCAGAAAAGAACGGGTGTTTTATCTTACAAAAACACAAAATACGAAAACGCCGATTATGTTATAGATGCAGGCTTTGATATGACGCATTACGCGTATGTTCTGTATGAAGCGCTTCGTGAGTTTGACGAGCATAATATTGACATTATTTATGCGCAGTTTGAGGATGAGGACGGCGTAGGCGTTGCTGTTAAAAACCGAATTTTTAAATCGGCAGGATATAAAATTGTTAAAGTTTAATTTTTAGGAGTTTAGAATTATGCAAATATCGGTGGCAAATGAGAATGACCTCAAAAGAATTTCTGTAATCGAAGAAAATAATTTTGAGGATAACTGGAGCTTTGACGCAATAAAATCACAGTTTTATTCGCCGAACTGTATTTTTCTCACTGCCCGCGATAAAAAAACGATTATCGGATATGCAATTTTTACATATGTATGCGACGAGGCTGAACTTTTGAGAATTTGCGTTGAAAAACGCCACAGGCGAAAAAATGTTGCAACAAAAATCTTTGAAGAAATGGAAAAAATTATTGAGGACAAAATGATAATTTGCTGTTATCTTGAAGTAAGAAGCTCCAACGACGCAGCGGTTGCATTCTATACAAAAATGGGATTTGAAACCGTTGGCAAGCGCAGCGGATATTATGCAGTGTATAACAACGAGGACGCATATCTTATGACAAAACGATACAGGCTTAAAATAAAAGACCGTTGAGGAGGGGATAAAAACGGCGCTGATACTTGGTATTGAATCGTCGTGCGACGAAACTGCGGCGGCAGTTGTAAAAGACGGCAGAGAGGTTTTATCGAACGTTATTTCAACACAAATAAAAATTCATCAAAAATATGGCGGAGTTGTTCCGGAAATTGCTTCAAGAAAGCACCTTGAAGCAATCAGCACAGTTATTGAAGAAGCGCTTTCAAACGCAAATGTTACTTTTAATAATTTGGACGCTGTTGCCGTTACATATGCCCCGGGACTTGTCGGTGCTCTGCTCGTTGGCGTGTCGACTGCAAAGGCGCTTGCATTTTCACTCGGAAAGCCGCTTGTGGGGGTTCATCACATCAGGGCGCACATTTGCGCAAATTATATCGAGCATAAAGATTTGGAACCGCCGTTTGTATGCCTTGTTGCTTCGGGCGGTCACAGTCACATAATTTTAGCTGAAGAATACACAAAATACAAAATTTTGGGGCAGACAAGAGACGACGCGGCGGGCGAAGCGTTTGACAAAGTTGCGAGAGTTCTTGGCCTCGGTTATCCCGGCGGACCCAAAATTGACGCCGAGGCAAAAAACGGCAATCCTGATTTTGTTTCGTTTAAACAGGTGTCGTTCGGAAAAGATTCGTTTGATTTCAGCTTCAGCGGTATAAAAACAGGCGTTATAAATTATCTGCACAATCTTGAGCAGAAGGGCGAAACGTATAAAAGAGCCGATATTGCGGCGTCTTTTCAGAAAAGCTTAGTGGAGGTTTTATCAAAAAATCTTATTGCGGCGGCAAAAAAATACGGAGTAGATAAAATTGCCATTGCAGGCGGTGTTGCGGCAAACAGCGCGCTCCGCAGTGAGCTTGAATCAAAAAAAGGCGATTTAAAGCTTTATTATCCGTCTCCGATTTATTGCACCGATAATGCGGCAATGACAGCGTGCTGCGGATATTATGAGTTTTTAAAAGGTAATTTTAAAGATATGACGCTCAATGCTGTTCCGTACTTGAGCGTTGAACAAAATTAAATATTCTTTTATGAGGAGGTTTTACAAATGAAAATTAAAAAAGCAATAAGCCTTGTTACGGCTGCGGCGACACTATGCGCTTCTATGGCGTTTACAACCGTCAGCGCGGCTAAATTCGGCGATGTTACCGAGCAAAACTACAGCTGGGCGGTAGAAGCGGTTGACTCTATGGCGGAGGAAAAAATTATTCTCGGCTACGAGGATGGAACATTCCGACCTGCAAAAACCGTAACAAAACTTGAATCGTTAGTGCTTGCGGCACGAATTTTGGGAGTAAACAATTCGGCAAACAAAGAACTAATTAATGTTTTTGATGAAAAATACAGTGAAGATATTGAAAAATATGACCTTGCTTACGGTGAAGAAGAGCTTGTGTATCTTCTCGGCAAAAAAGTTATTTCAACCTCGGAGCTTGCCGATTATGTAGGAAATTCAAATGCTTCGCAGGGACTTAAAAGGTACGAGCTTGCCGTTCTTTTGACAAAGGCTATGGGAGCAGAGGAAACCGTTAAGAAAAATCTTGCGTCAGTTCTTGATTATGCAGATGAATCAAGCATACCGTCTTTTGCAAAAAAATACGTTGAATATGTAACGGAGCAGGGACTTATGCAGGGTATGTCGGCAACCGAGTTTTCGCCGAATACTGAAGTTACAAGAGCACAGATGGCTGTTGTTCTCTACAAGCTTAAAAATAACGCGGAGTTTGAAAATATCAGTGCAATAGTAACAAATGTAGATCCGCTTATCGGCGTTATTAAGCTTAAGGGCAAGGATGACCAGCAGTACGGTTATACCGTTAAGGATGATGTTGTACTCAGGTTTGAGGGTGAAGATATTAAAATTGATGATGTTTCAATCGGTTATGAATGTGTTATCACTACAAAAAAATCCTCGCTTTTTTCGATAGATTTTATAACGCCTGATGTTGAAGAGTCGTTCCGCGGTTCAATAAGCTCGATTAAGAATAATTCAAAAACCGGAACAAGCACAATTAAGTTTAACAAATTCCTTGACAACGGCGAGAAAGAAACGGTTGAATACACAACGTCCGAGTCGGTGCTTGTAACTTATGAGGGCGAAAAAAGCACAGTTGCTTCGCTGAAAACGGGTGATTATGCGGAGGTTACTCTTAAAAAAGGTAAAATTACGCTTATCAGTGCAAAGCCGAAAACCGAAACGGTTAAAGGAACTGTAAAAGAAATTTACACAAGCGACTTGGGAGTTTATATAAAGATTACAAATACTGACGACGAGGTAGTTTCTTACACAGCGGCAAATGAGGTAACTGTAAGCAAGAGCGGCACTACCGACCCAACTCTTTCTGACGTTCGCGCCGGAGATTCGGTTAGTATGACTCTTGAATACGGCTACATCACAAAAATAATTGCAACGAGCAAAACCTCCAACACAAACGGATTTATTGAGGAAATCAATATTTCGTCGTCGCCTTCGGTAAAAATTAAGCTTAACGGCGAAAGCAAAACATATCCGCTTGCTTCAAATGCTGTTATTACTGTCAACGGTGCGGCAGGTACGATTTACGATTTAAGGCTTTCCACAACCGCTAAAATTACTCTTGAGAGTGATACAATTGTAAAAATCGACACTTCGCCTGTTGAAACAATTACGCAGATTACAGGTACAGTTGACCTTGTAAACTCGTCTTACGGATTGGTTCAAATAACATATTATGACGCTGCAACAACACAGAACATAACTCAGTCGGTATTTGTTGGCAAATCCACCAAAATTATTAACAACTCAACAGGTAAGGAAGTGGCACTAAAAACCATCACTTCGGGTATGTCGATTACTGCAATCGGTTCAGTTAAATCGGGAGTTTTTGAGGCAACAACCCTTATCGTTTTAGGATAATAAATACGTTTTGTCTTAACGTTTATTTAACAATTTAAACTTGATTTAAATTTAAAAAGGACTTTATGCTTTGGCTTTTGGCTTTCTGCATAAAGTCCTTTTTTCAGCGTTTGTCTTTGAACAAAAGTGTAATTGCCCATATGCCTGCAATGCCGACAATGGTGTAGATTATTCGTGGTATAAGCATAAGCT
>JALEIO010000215.1 GCA_022769845.1 Oscillospiraceae bacterium | reverse complement strand
TTTATATCGGGAAGGGAATGAAGATACAGCGATTTGTTCGCGTCAAGAAAAACAACATCGAATTTTTCGTTTGTGTTAAGAAGCACATCGCCTCCGTCACCGATTATAAGCTTAATAGACTTATTTTGCGCTTTTTTAAAATTTTCAAGCGCAATTTTTGCCATATCCTCGTCCAGCTCGACGGTGATTATTTTTCCGCCTTCCTTTAAATACTGCGAAAAAACAAGCGACGAATAGCCTATTGCAGTGCCTATTTCAAGAATTTTTTCGGGCTTTATAACCGACATAAGAAACTTAAGAAAATGCATTGTTTCTTTTTGAATAATGGGAACGTAATGAGTCTTTGCAAAATTTTCCATTTCCTTTAAAAGACCGGTGCTTTCGGGAAGGGTTTTGCATATATAGTCGGTGATATAGTCGTAGCTTATATTCATTTTACAAATCAATCCTTGCAAATTTTTTTAAAATAAACTATAATTATATTATAACACTTTAACCGAAATGTCAATTTTTCTTTATAAAATTAATAAAAACACTTGACAACGCGCACTTCTTATGTTATAGTTTTTATGCTGGCAATTAAGATGTCTTTTTTTTATGCTTAAATTTAACAAGTCAAAGTTTTGCCGCATTAGTTTTAAGGAGGCGTTTTCATAATGAGAACAAGAATTACATTGGCGTGCACAGAGTGCAAGCAGAGAAATTACAATACAATGAAAAACAAAAAAAATGACCCCGACAGATTGGAAATGAAAAAGTATTGCCGTTTCTGCAGAAAACACACTTTGCACAAAGAAACAAAGTAGTATTTTTTACTTATTCAAGGCGTGAAATTTTAGATTTGAGGTGAATATTATGGCAGAAGCAGCTAACGAGAAGAAGGCTAAATTAAAAAAACCGGCAAAGTTTTTTAAAGAGGTTAAGTCCGAATTAAAAAAGGTAGTGTGGCCTTCGGGAAAACAGGTTGTTAATAATACACTTATAGTTCTTGCATTGGTAATTTTAGTCGGTTTGTTTATTTACGGTTTGGACGCACTGTTCCAGTTTGGATTGTTCAAATTTATAAAATAGACGGAGGGAGAGCCGTTTTGCGGCTTTTGGTTAGATTATGATTAATAATGCAAAATGGTACGTTGTTCACACCTATTCGGGTTATGAGAACAAGGTAAAAACAAATTTGGAAAAAATAATTGAAAACAGAGGTCTGGAGGAGCTTATTTCCGAGGTGGTTGTGCCCTTGGAGGAGGTTGTCGAAAAAAAAGACGACGTTGAAAAAACAGTTTCCCGCAAGATTTTTCCCGGTTATGTTCTGATAAAAATGGTTATGACCGACGACACCTGGTATGTTATACGAAACACCACCGGCGTTACGGGGTTTGTAGGGCCCGGGTCAAAGCCTGTGCCGCTCTCAGAGGAGGAGGTTGAGGCGCTCGGCGTTGATAAAAAAGAAATTGTTATCAATTTCAGCGTCGGCGACAGCGTTAAAATTGTCAAAGGTCCGTTTGCAAACCAAATCGGCGTTGTGGACGAAATTGACAAAGCTACGGGCAAAATTACGGTAAGCGTTGTTATGTTCGGCAGAAAAACCGCTCTTGAGCTTGACGCAGACCAGGTTGAGGAGCTTTAATATTCGCTTTGCTTTATAGATAATATTCGGTTTTCCGATTATTATAGAGTGGGAGGAATAGGAGGTTTTTGCCTTCGGATTTTCCGCCATACCACATTTTTGTAAGGAGGTGTTCTTAAATGGCACAGAAAGTTACAGGTTATATTAAGTTACAGATTGGTGCAGGTAAGGCTACACCGGCTCCCCCGGTAGGTCCTGCATTAGGTCAGCATGGTGTTAACATTATGCAGTTCTGTAAAGAGTTTAATGAAAAAACGGCTAAAGATGCAGGTCTTATTATCCCCGTTGTTATAACGGTATATCAGGACAGATCTTTCTCGTTTATCACAAAAACTCCCCCTGCTGCAGTTCTTCTTAAAAAGGCTTGCAAAATCGAAAGCGGCTCGGGAGTTCCCAACAAGACAAAGGTTGCTAAAATCAGCAAAGACGCTCTGAAAGAAATTGCAGAGAAGAAAATGCCTGATTTAAATGCTGCTTCTATCGAATCAGCTATGAGTATGATTGCCGGTACAGCAAGAAGTATGGGCATCACTGTTGAAGACTGATTGTCTTGTTAAGAAAGCGTGGGAGGAATTAAATTTCCGATTAACCACTTAAAGGAGGAAGAAAAGTGCATAAAGGCAAAAAATATCTTGAAAGTTCAAAATTGATTGAAAAATTAAAATTGTATGACACAGATGAGGCTTTTGACGTTGTAGTTAAAACCGCAAAAGCTAAATTTGACGAAACAGTTGAAGCGCACATAAGACTCGGCGTTGACTCGCGTCACGCAGATCAGCAGGTTCGCGGTGCGGTAGTTCTTCCGCACGGTACCGGCAAAACCATAAGAGTTTTGGTGTTCGCTAAAGGCGACAACGTAAAAATTGCTGAAGAAGCAGGCGCAGATTACGTTGGCGGCGAAGAATTGGTTCAGAAAATTCAGGGCGAAAACTGGTTTGAGTTTGATGTAGTTGTTGCAACACCCGATATGATGGGCGTTGTAGGACGTATCGGTAGAGTTTTGGGTCCTAAAGGCCTTATGCCTAACCCCAAGGCAGGTACTGTTACACCTGATGTTGCAAAGGCTGTTAAAGACATCAAAGCAGGTAAAATTGAGTATCGTCTTGATAAAACAAACATCATTCACTGCCCAATCGGAAAAGCATCGTTTGGCGCACAGAAACTTGCTGAAAACTTTAACACCCTTATGGGCGCGGTTATCAAAGCTAAACCTGCCGCTTCAAAAGGTCAGTACATTAAATCGGTTGCAGTTGCATCAACAATGGGACCGGGCGTAAAAATTAATCCTGCAAAATTGGGTTAATTTTTAAAAAAGGGTTGACAAAAGTTTCGTTTTGTGATAAAAATATAAGGTATCCATAGACAGCAGGCGCATTTTGCTTAATTTCCTGCCGAGGATTTAATTTTAACGTAAAGGTTATTATTGGGTTTCTCGTATGTCTGTGCGAGAAACCTTTTTGTTTATATTATTCGGGAGGTGAAAGTTATGCCAAGTGCAAAAGTTTTAGAATCAAAAAAGCAAATCGTTGCCGATATGATAGAAAAATTAAAAACAGCTCAAGCAGGTGTTTTGGTTGACTACTGCGGTTTAACGGTTGAGGAGGATACAGACCTTCGTAATAAACTTCGTGCAGCAGGCGTTGAGTATAAGGTTGTTAAAAACACACTCACACGTTTTGCAGCTAAAGAAGTTGGATTTGACGAGCTGGACGCAGTGTTAAACGGTCCTACATCGCTTGCTGTAAGCTATGATGACCCCGTTGCTCCTGCAAAGGTTATCGCAGATTTCGCAAAAGATAACGAAAAGCTTGAAATCAAATCAGGATTTTTGGATGGTAAGGTTATCTCTTTGGAAGAAATCAATCAGCTTGCTAAAACACCGTCTAAAGATGTTCTTATCGCAAAAATTATGGGCAGCTTGAATTCGCCTATTTCCGCTTTGACAAGAACCTTGCAGGCTATTGTTGATAACGGCGTGGAACTTAGCGAAATTGAAGCACCTAAAAAAGAAGAGGCTGCTGAAGAAACCGCTCCTGCGGAAAATGAGGCACCCGCTGCAAGTGAGGCAGCTCCCGCTGAGGAAGCTCCTGCTGCTGAATAATTGTTTGAAAATTAATTTTATTATTATTTGAGGAGGTACATTATTATGAGTAAAGTAGAACAGATTCTTGCTGATATTAAAGAATTAAAATTACTTGAAGTTGCAGAATTAGTAAAAATGATGGAAGAAGAGTTTGGCGTTAGTGCTGCTGCTCCTGTTGCAGTTGCTGTTGCAGGTGGAGACGCAGGCGCTGCTGCTGCTGAAAAAACAGAGTTTGACGTTGTTTTGGCTGACGCAGGTGCTGCTAAACTTAAAGTTGTTAAGGTTGTAAGAGAAATCACAGGTCTTGGCCTCAAAGAAGCTAAAGATATGGTTGACGGTGCACCTAAAACAATTAAAGAAGGCGCAAGCAAAGAAGATGCTGAAAAATTCAAAGCACAGCTCGAAGAAGCAGGCGCTAAAGTTGAATTGAAATAATTTAGCTTTCACCTAATAAAAACGACCGATTTGCATTTTGTAAGTCGGTCGTTTTTTTGTGCGCGGCGACGGTATTATTAAAAGAGCATAAGATTGAGAAAAAACAGATAAAAAACTGTATTTTTTGTAAAAAAAGATTGTGCTATAAGCATATTGTCAACCAAATATAAAAATAGTGGTTGACAATATGCTCAAAAAGCAGTATAATAAACCCATAACAAAAATGGGAGTGTTAAAAATGAAGGAGACAAAAACAAAAGACATAATTTTTATAGGCTTATTTGCGGCGATACTGTGCGTATGCGCACAAATTTCAATTCCAACGCCGTTTGGCATACCGTTTACATTGCAAACCTTCGCAGTTGCACTGTGCGGATACATATTAGGTGCAAAAAAAGGTGCGCTTACAGTGCTTGTTTACATTTTGCTCGGCACTGTGGGACTTCCTGTGTTTTCCGGCTTCGGTGCGGGATTTTCCAAAATTTTCGGCGCAACCGGCGGATTTATTTTCGGATTTTTACCCGCTGTTGTTTTTTGCGGACTGGGCGATAAAAAATCAAAAATTATAAGCATAATTTTTGGTATAATAGGCATTGCAATCTGCCATTTGTGTGGAATTTTGCAATATTCTTTCATAACGAAAAATTCTTTTGTCAGCTCGTTTATCACCGTTTCGGGATTGTTTCTTGTAAAGGACATTATCAGCGTAATACTTGCTGAAATAATATCATTTCCAATAAAATCGGCAATTAGCAGATTTTAAAAATTTATGTATTAATGCTTTTTGCTTAATATAAATTTTTTGAAATTTTCAAACATTTTAAAATAAGCTTGCATTTTAAGTAAAATAAATTGTATGATAAGCAATCAACCGGAATATAAATAGGTTGATTGCTTATATGTTTATTATAAAAACCGCTAATTTTTCTTCTGTTTTTTATATTCTGACGGCGTAAAGCCGACAACCGCTTTAAAGTGTTTCTTATAAACGTATTTCTGTTTGTAAATCCTGTTTTAAGGTAAATTTCGTTTAAAGGTTCACTGCTTTCCAAAATTAACTGCTTTGCTTTTTCAATCAGGCTTATCATAAATTTATTAATTTCTTCGCTCGAACATAAAATTATTTCTGAAATCAATTCTACATTGCTTTTGTCATCATTGGAGTATTGAATACCCTTTGTGGCACGCGCCTTGAAAATGCATACAAGAAGCTGGCAGTAGAGCTTTAGCATATTTTTTCTGAAATATGGTTGTTAAAAGACCTTATTAAATTCTGATGAATTTAATAAGGTCTTAAATTATATTTTTTAGTGTTCAATTCTTATAAGATAATCATTATTTGAATAGTTTTTGCCCGACACAATTTTTATAAAGTAAAGGCCTTGATCAAGATTTGAAACTGAAAGAACAGTTTTTTCATCAGCTGAATTTACAGTTTCTGCAATTATTTTTTTATCGTCGTTTTCAATAATAATTTTAAAAGAATCTTCCGGCAGGTTTGACAGTTTTGTAAGTACCGCATTTATTTCTCCGCCGTTTTCAAGACGCACTGCAAAAAGGTCAATGTCATATTCATTGTACAAATTTGCTTTAAAGTCATTTTCAAAATCAATTACAGGACAGTACAGGTACACATTGTTTGTAAATTCCGTTTCGGCATTCTTAGTACTTTCGGGAGTATGATTTATGCGCAGTGTGTATTCCGAATTGTTGAATTTCCCAAAAGAGGTCACAACAACATATACCGACATATTTGTCCGGAATTTTTTGACAAAGTGAACCTTTTTTCCGTTTACAACAGGGTCGTCGGGCGAGTTCTTTTCGTTAATAATCTGGTTATGTCCGTTTGCCAGAACAAGTATGCGCCAGGAAATTTCATCAACATCAGCCGGATATTCAAACTCAATGCTTATCAGCCCGTTTGAAGGAGTTCCCATAACATAAGTGTTTCTTTCCGCAGGATACCGTATTTTGTCGGTTATGTATGAATTTGCCGAAATGTTTATGGCTCCTGCTTTATTGTACGTTGCGTATGAAGTGTGCGGCATAACAGACAGTATTGTCAAAAATGCAGCTACAATAAATATTTTACATTTTTTCATACGTTGTTCAACCCGTCCTTTTTTAAAATTTTAATCGTTTTGCAAGAACATTATATCATTGTATTTTTCTTTTGTAAAGAGAAAAATCCCAATTTTAAGGCTGATAAATTTTCAACTTTACAACAGGAAGCTATACCTATATAATTGAATCAGAGATAGGTGATTTTTCAAAAAAATCAGCAATCGGACGCAGCATAATCTTGCGTCCGAAAATATTTTATACGGAGGGGTTTTAATGAAAAAAAGGGTCAAAAAAGTTGTGTGCGCACTTCTGGCTGCCGCAGTAGCGGCTTCTTTTGCCGGTTGTGGAAAAAAAGAAACGGTTAATTCAAATGTTAAAACTATTACGGTTTGGTCGGCGAATGGTCACAATAAAGACTATTATATGAAGAAAGTAGAAGAATTTAATACAATCGTAGGAAAGGAAAGAGGAATTGCGGTAGATTATCAGATTGTCGCCGATATGAACAAAATGGTTGAGCTTGGTATGCAGACAGGCGAGCTTCCTCATATGTTTGACGGCTCAAAATTAAAAACATTGGTAGAAAAAGATTTGATAATTCCGATTACGGACTTGCCGGGCGGAGAAGAATTTTTAAAAGAGCATACATCAACAAAGAGCGAAGAGTGTGTGTATGACGGCAAGGTTTACTGTTTTCCGCTTACAACAGGCCCGAGGGCGCTGCTTTATAACAGAGAGATGTTCAAGGCTGCAGGTTTAGTTGACGCAAACGGCGAGCCTACACCTCCGACCAGTCTTGAGGAGCTTAGAGAATATGCCAAAAAGCTTACAAATCCTGCAAAAAACGAATACGGACTTATCATTCCTTTCAAATGGCAGACCTGTTTGCAGGACTGGACGGGAATGGCGCAGTCATACAACGGATTCGGCAATTACAATCCAAAGACCGGCAAATATGATTTTTCCGGATATATTCCTATTTTAAATACTCTTATGGACATTAAAAAAGACGGAAGTATTCTTCCGGGTTCCGAGGGCATTGATAACGACCCTGCAAGAGCACGTTTCGGCGAGGGCGGCATTGGTATGAAGTTTGGATATTATTGGGATTATGGTGTTCTTACCCAGCAGTTCCCGGCAAAGATTGATTGGGGCGTTGCACCTTACCCGATTAAAGGCATGGATGGCAAAAATTATATGCAGGCTTGCGGTGACGGCTATTCGTGCAGAATTAACAAATCGGTGCTTAACGATATTGGCGGAGAGGATTTTATGTTCTTCTATAAATGGTGGTTCTCGGATGAATTCAGAGCAGGTCTTTTTGCCGGAGGTTATGATATTCCTAAGGATGAAAGAATTGTCGAAATGGTTAATTTTAAAGACGGCGAATATGAGCAGTGGAGAGAATTCGGCGAGCTTGTAAAAATTTCTGCCGAGCCTCCGATTGCAATGAAATCTGACACAAGCGGATGTCTTAAGGTACAGGAAGACTTTTTGAAGAGTGTGTGGAACGGAAACGAAAGCGTTGAAGATTTCTGTAAGCGCAAAGAGGATGAATATAACAAAGGAATTGAAAAATATAAGCAGTTAAATCCTGATTATGACCAAAGCACTGCTATTGATATGGATTGGGATATATCCTATTAGAAAATAATAAGCAAGGGTAAGAGGAATAAAACTCCTCTTACTATTGTTTTTACAGAAGCAACAAATTTATTTGGGGAGGGTTTTCCGCATGGAATACCGTACAAAACAACTTACAAGAAAAAACGGAATCAGATCGCGAAAGATAAAAATGTCTGTTCAATGTTATCTTTTGCTGTCAGTACAGATTATAGGTCTTGTTTTGCTATCATTTTATCCTATTGTATGGTCGCTTAAATGGGCTTTTTACTATTATACCGGGGTGCCCTCAGAAACGCATTTTGTAGGATGGCAGAATTTTATAAAGCTTTTTACGGATGATACGTCTTATTTTCATTCTTGGATTATAACACTTAAATTTACGTTTATAAAGTTGCCGATTGAATTGGCACTTGCGCTTTTTATTGCAATTTTGGTAAACAACAGACTTATAAAGGGTAAAACGTTTTTCCGGTCAGTTTATTTTTTCCCTACAATAATTGCAACATCAATTATTGCTGTTGTATTTTCAAATTTGTTTGATTATTATGGTTTTATAAACTTTTTGTTAAAAAAGGTTGGACTTATATCCTCTGCCATAGACTGGATTTCAAACAAAAATTTAGCTATGATATTTTTGGTAATTACAAGTATATGGGCAAATATAGGAACAAATATTCTCTATTTTGTAGCAGCTCTTCAAAATATTCCGAACGATTTATATGAGGTTGCGCGCATTGAAGGTGCATCACCAGTGGCGGTATTTTTCAAAATTACTCTGCCCATGATTTTGCCTGTATTTCAGATTGTACTTCTTCTCGGAATAAACGGCACGCTGCAGACAGGTGAATTTGTGGTTCTTTTAACGAATGGAGCGCCCGGCGGCGAAACACTTACGGTGCTTGCGCATATTATTAATTCTTACTTGCCTGGTTTTACAAACGGTGTAATAAATATCGGCTACGGTGCGGCACTTTCGTTTGTAACTTCAATAATAATGTGCCTTATCGGGGTAGGTTATATGAAGCTCAGCAATAAAATAAAGAATATGTATTAGGAGTGTCAATATGTCTGTAAAATTAGTTGAAAGAATTACCAAGATTTTTATATACACAATTCTTGTGTTGTTTGCATTGATAATGATTTTTCCTGTAATATACACCTTTTTGTCGTCATTTAAGTCTAATATGGAGTTTATGGCGAATCCTGCAAATTTCATTCCGGAAAAGTTTACCTTGGAAAATTATTCAAAGATGTTTGATTCAATGCAGTTTAATATGCCAAAGCTTTTTTGGAACAGTACATATTACACGGTTATATGCGTTGCAATTTCCGTTATAAGCGGACTGGTGGGCGCGTATGTATTTTCGAGAGGTGAATTCCCGTTTAAAAAAGCGCTTTTTGCACTTTACGGTTCACTGATTTTTATATCGGTAGGATCTATAAGTATTTATCCGACGTTTGACGTTTTAAATTTGTTTAATATTCCGAGATCACTTTTAGGACTTATGGTTGTTAAACTTTTTTCAATTCCGGTTGTATATATATTTCTTATAAAAGGATATATTGACTCGCTTCCGAAAGAGTTGGATGAAGCAGCTGAAATAGATGGCTGTGGGTTTATCGGTATATTGTTTAAGATAATTTTCCCGCTTTTAAAACCGATACTTGCAACGGTTATTATTCTTGCATTCAAAGGAACGTGGAATGAATATTTAATGCCGGCGATATTTACGCTGACAAATCCGGAACAGAAAACGCTGATGGTTGCGCTTATAGATTTAAAAAATTCCTCCGAGGGTGCAACGTCGTGGACTTTAATGCTTGCTGCGTCAACCGTTGCGCTGCTTCCTGTCCTTATTGTATTTGTGTCGTGTAACAAATACTTTGTTCAAGGACTTTCTGAAGGAGCGGTGAAAGGATGATGAATGGGAGAGGAACTATCATTATGAGAAGAGCTTTAAGCATTTGTTTGGCAGTGGTAAATTTTTTCTGCTTTTCTGCTTCGTTTGCGGCAGAAGGTAATTTTTCAAAGGTTCTGTTTCCTTATGACGATACATACATAATCGAGAGTGTAAACGAAAGCAAAGAATATGTTGAAGATTATGTTTACGTAAAAGGTGACGGCAAGCAGCACGGATATTTTTTCTTTAATCTCGGTGATTCTTTTGGATTTAACGATACCGCAAAGCTTGAAATTATACCATATTCGGTAAAATCAGATACCGGATACGAGGCTAATCTTTTGGTTTATACATTGAATAATCAGGATATGCCGACATATTCTTTTAATTATTCAACAGCGCCGAAAAGAGTAAATGTTTTGTCTGAGTTTTCGCCGAAAGAGGGCGAAGTGTATTCGATTGATGTGACAAACTATATAAGAAACAATATCTCCAAAAGATACAATATCGGCTTTGCAATAAGCAATACTGACCCGTCGGACGCTGTTGTAGCATTTAAATCGTCTGAAAACAAAGACGGCGCCTCTTTAAAGCTTGTAATAGAGAAAAACGGCGGAATTAACCCGAACGAGCTTTCGGAAGATGAAAAGGTTACTGCAAAAAAGGTAAGAAATCTTACGCTCGACTGTAAGGAAATAACGTATACAAAAGATATAACGGGTGTTGATATCGATAAATACACAACAACAAGATACAAACCGTATCTTGTTAATTTTCATCTTGCCGACCCTTATCAGATTGAAAATGATTATTATGCAGGCGAGTGCGGACAAGCGCCTTATAATATTTGCATAAACCCGATTGACCCAAATATACTTCTTATCGGCTCTGATATGGAATCGGTGTACCGCTCCGAGGACGGCGGCGTAACGTGGAAATATTCCGGTTACGGCTTAATGTCTGTAGGAACGCAGGGACTTGGTTTTTATCCTGACGACAAAAACCTTGCGTTTGCAATAATGGGCAAGCCGGCGGATATAGGTGATAATGTGTATCGCCTTGGTCAGGGAATATATAAATCGACTGACTGCGGAAAAACCTGGACGCTTGTGCAAAAGGTTGTGACAGGATACAATAACGCAACCAGAAAGGGCGGCAGTTTTGCATATTCCGAGCCTAATGAAAACGGTATAAGACGAATTTATGCGGCAACCTACAACAAGGGAATTTATTATTCAGATGACCTTGGTGACAGTTGGAATTATATGGCGTTTGAGGATAAGGGGCTTGCATTTATACGTTCGTATGAAAACACAATAATTACCGGATCAAG
Organism: Oscillospiraceae bacterium; assembly: GCA_022769845.1. Taxonomy (GTDB): domain Bacteria; phylum Bacillota; class Clostridia; order UMGS1810; family UMGS1810; genus Qingrenia. The sequence goes on along the minus strand of JALEIO010000215.1, from coordinate 19,285 downwards.
AATAAACGGGCTTTATTATTCAAAGGATGGCGGAGCATCGTGGACAAATGAATTTGAGGCATTTGGAAGTAAAATGGTAAATGACTGTATAGTTGACCCTGATGATAACAGGCATTGGTATGTTTGCGTAAGCGATATGGTTTATGAAAGCTTTGACGAAGGCGCAAGCTGGCAGTTTATGACAGATATTTTTGAGATCTGGAACGAATGTTATGCTAACGGCTCGGGTGCTGCCGATTCACGTGTGGGTTGGCTTGAATTTATGGCTCCTGATGAAGACGGACACAGAATTTTGCTTTCGGGAACAATTTCGGGGCGTTACTCCATAAAATACAGCGAAGATTACGGAAAAACCTGGAAAACGTCAATGCTTGACAACAAAATGGCATATATTGAGTCAAACTGGGGCTCAAACGCCGATCCGATTGCCGTTCATCCCTATGACCCGAACATAGCGTGGTTTTCGTTTGACGGCGAATGGTTTAAAACGACGGACGGGGCAAAGACCTGGGTGCCGTCCGCAAGCGGATATTCGGGAAACCGTGCGTGCGATTTCTGGTTTGACCCTGATGACAACGACAATATTTGGATTGCCTTTACCGACCGAGGCTTTTCGCGTTCTGTGCCAAGCGGCAACGGCGAGAGCTATCCTGCAATGACAAACGACGCTTCAGAGGATTTATACGATATGCGTTTTGACGGCAGACGAGATATAGACAGTATTGACCGTGATCCAAAAAATAAAAACCGTTATCTTATTAACGGAAAGTACGGAAATAATCTTTTGGAGAGTCTGGACGGCGGATGGACGTGGCAGTATATAAACGTTCCTGCGCCTACTGCAGGCAGGGTGACATTCAATGTGTCTGACCCCGAAATAATATATGCAGGAAAAAATGTAAGCTATGATGACGGAAAAACCTGGACGGAGGTTCCCTACAGAATTATGGAGGCTTCAAAGGTTGACGGAAACGTTGTGTGGGCATTGGATACCTCTGCAAGCTCAAATCTTTATAAATCATACGATGCCGGTAAAACCTGGCAGTATGTTTTTGACTTAAAATCGTCAATACGGCAAATAACTGCTGATGTTGCAGAACGCGATAAGGCTTATATCGGGACATTTTCGAACGGTATACACGTTGATAGCGCCGGTCAGCATACAATGATTACCGGAATGAATTTGGGAGAGGGGAATGTACGAGGATTTTATCAGCTTGCACAAAATCCTAAAAATCCGCTTCATATGATTGTTTGCAATCTTGACCATGTTAATCTTTCTCCGTCAGGAGGATTGAGCGAGTCGTTTGACGGGGGAAAAACATGGAGGTTTGTAGATGGAATGTTTGGTTTTGGCGATGCATGGTGCATAGAATTTCATCCGAATTTGCCGAGAGTGTATATTGGAACATCGCATGGAACATTTGTTTATGAATATGACAGATATTATGATACCAACGAAAAAATATATCTCGATATTGACGAAAACGATAAAAAAGAAAAGATAGAAGCACTGTTCAATAAAGGTATTTTAAACAAATATCACGACGGGAACTTTTATCCGGATTCTTATTTTACACGGGGAGAATTTGCGCAAATTATAAAGAACGCTTTAGACCTTCAGTGTGCGTCAACAAAACAGGTTTTTGAAGATATCGGAATACGAAGCCGTGATTTTGTTTCTGTCGGTGCACTTTATGAAAACGGGTATGTTCTCGGCGGCGAAAATGCGTATTTTAACCCGAATGAATACGTTACGTATGATGACGCAGCGGTTATAATATCAAGAATATTAAAAAGCTTTGGCAAGTCAAAGGATATAAATTCCGCAGACATTGGAGAATACAATATTAAATCTGCAAATTATGCAATATATGCGACCGTAAATTGTATCGACGCAAAGATTACAGAAATTTCGGACGGCTATAATGGTTCGGATTATGCGCGCCGCGATGATATCGCCAATATGATTTATAACCTTATGAAAGTTATCGGGAAAACGCTTTAAGGAGAATGAAAATGAGGATAAATATCAAAAAAATTATTGCAGTGTTTTTTGCGGCAATGTTTACATCAACAATTGTAATTGCTGAGGTTAACTCGGAGGTTAAAGTGGATGATGCGAATGGAAGAATAATTGTGAGCGGCGAGTTTGATAATTCGATGAAGGACAGTGTTAATGTAAGCATTGTAAGCGGAAAGCTTGATAACAATAGCTTTGAAGCCTTGACAGAGGATGAAATTTATGCCGGTTTAAAATACATAAGGCAATTGGATTTTGAATCCGGAAAATTTGGCTTTGACATTCCGTTTGATAATCCCTACGGCTGGTACAGTGTTATTATAAAAACGTTTGACGGCGAAAAAAGTGTTACACCTGTTTTTTTCTACCGCACAAAAGATGTTACGGATATTCTGACATCTTACAACGGATTTGCGGATTACAAAGGCACTGACGAGGAAGAAATAAGCAGGCGTGCAAAAGGTATATTTGAACTTGTATGCAGTGAAGAAAACAAAGACACATTTTTCGGTGCTGTTAAATACTTCTTTAACCTTAACGATAAAGAAAAACTCAATTCGGCAAAAGAACTCGTCTTTGAGCCGACTGTTACGCTCGTTTCTGAAATAGTAAATAATCTTGATTCAGCGGCGCAGTTTATTAATCTTGAAAATATGCTTGCGGACAAAGATTTTGACAAGGGCGCTGCAGCGGCATTTATAGAAAACAATGCCGGCTATTTAAAGATTTCTGAATATGCCGAAACAAAAACATTTGCAAACAGCGGCAGTGAGTTTAAAAATATGGTTGCCGCACGTTTGGCAAATATATCGGCAAAGGATTTTTCTTATCGTTTTCGTGAGGCTGTTGTTTTAACCGAAATTGAAACCGTTGAAAATTCGGGAATGATTTCGTCAATCCTTGAAAATGCGGAAAAATCAATGGGGCTTGATATAAGCGCATATAAAAACTATGCAAAAAAGAGTGAAATAAACGAGCAGATTGCGAAAAAAAGATTTTTGAGCTTGGAAAAGCTTAAAGAGGCGATAGAAAGTATCGCACAAAATCCGTCGGTGCCTGAAAATTCAAGTCCGGGAAAATCATCTTCCGGCGGCTCGGGAGGTTCCATAAAGTCTGTTCTTGATATTACAATGGACAATAAAGAAAACATTAACGACGATTTAGCAGATAAGATTTTTAAAGATTTTGACGAAAATCACTGGGCATATAATGCGGTGTATTACCTTAAGAAAAACGGCGTTACAAACGGATATGACGACGGTACCTTCCGTCCTGACAACAGCATAACCCGTGCTGAGTTTTTAAAGCTTTCTATGAAGGCTATGAGTTTTTATGAAAATACTGATAAAGCGTATTTTTCCGATATTTCACCTGACGATTATTTTTACGGCGCCGCAAATGCCGCAGCAAAGTACGGCATTGTGCTCGGTGATGAAAACGGCAGGTTTAATCCGAATGAAAAAATAACACGTGAGGACGCAGCAATGATATTATACCGTGCCGCAGCATTTTCGGGATTTGTATTTTCTCAGAATCAAACCCCGGCATTCAATGATGAAGCGGATATTTCAGAATATGCCGTGTCCTGTGTCAGAACTTTTAAGAACTGCGGAATAATAAAAGGAGATAACGGATTTTTTAATCCGAAATCGAGTGCAACGAGAGCCGAAATGTGTCAGATGATATATTCTTTGCTTTTGAAAAGGTAGATACAAAAATGGAGGAAGTGTTATATGCTTAAAAAAATTATTGCATTGGTTTTGTGCTTTAGCTTATTTCTTGGTATGGCTGTATCTGCCGATTCTGTATACAGCATTGCAGACGACAAAAAGACAGGATATAAGTTTTTGGCGTATCTTGGAATATTTAATAATTCCGACCTTGAAAAAATCGGTACAAACACTTATGTTACAAGGGGAGAGTTTGTTGACAAGGTGGTCTGTGCGCTGAAATTGAATAACGTTAGTTATACTGGAAACGTTATATTTTCCGACGTTGTTCCGTCGCACAAATACTATCAAAGTATTATGACCGCATATTTGAACGGGGTTGCCGGCGGAAACGGTGAAAGATTTAATCCTGATGAAAACATTACGCTTATCGACGCAGTTGTTATTGCGCTTCGCATACTCGGTTACGGAGATTACTGCAAAAATATCGGCGGATATCCGGCAGGATTCGCCGCAGCGGCATCAAGACTTGACCTTACAGACGGTATTGAAATAAAATCATCCGATTACCTTACAAAGGATACGGCGGCGCAGTTTATTCTGAATATGATTACCGCACCGGTTCTTGATATAAATTCGGTTGTTAACAACAATATTAAATATACAAACAAAGATTGTCAAACAGTTTTAAGTATTTATTACAATATATACGAGGCTTTCGGAGTTGTTGAATCAAACGGAATAACGCCTTTAAGTTACGGAGATTATTATATTGAAAATTCTCTTGTTGTAGACAATATCCGATATGAAATTACAGATGAGCTTCAGAATGAATATATCGGATACAATGCACGGATATTCTATAAGGCCGGCAAAAATGACAGCATAGGAAAGATTGTATATATGTCTGAATGTGACAATGAAGTTTTTAATGTTGACGCCAAAGATTTTGTTGCTGCTGATAAAAGGTCAGTAAAATATCTGGAAAATAATAAAGAGAAAAAAATATCACTCGGAGTGGATACAAAATATATATATAACGGCAAAGCGCTTGATGTAAACGGTGATTATCTTAAATACATAAATAATCTTTCCGGCGGAAGTATAACCTTTATCGATAACAATATGGACGGAAAATATGAGGTTGTTAAAATATGGTCGTACAAAAACATTGTTTTTGCAAATTACAACAGCGCAGACCACACGATTTATGACGTTATGGACAACGCAAACAACATTTGTCTTGAAGAGAAGGATTATGTTATTACCGATTCAAACGGTGTGAAAAGAAATTTTGACGATTTGAAAAAGTACGATATTCTTTCGGTGGGAGAGAGCGCTGACGGCGAATATGTAAAAATCATTGTTTCATACAACCGCATAACCGGTACGCTTGACGCACTGACCTATAAGGAAAACAAAGCATATGATAAGGTTTATATCGGAGATAATATTTACGAGGTTTCGGATTCTGTTAAAAATATTGATGACTTTAAGCTTGTTATTGGTATGAAAGGAACATTTTGTATGTCTTACGACAATAAGCTTGTATACTATTTTGAAACCGAAAAGGGTGACATAACACCTGCGTTTCTTTTGTCGCTTACAAAAGAAGACGAGCGAAAAAGAAGCAACAAGGCAACGGCGCTTGTTTTAACATCTGACGGAAAGCAAAAGAAAATTGATTTGAGCGACAAGGTTGTTTTTGACGGCACGCTGACTAAAACCTCGGACGTATATGAAAAGCTTATGAACGGCGAAACAAGGCTGACTCCGAGAATTATGTGCTATATGCTCGGCGCCGACGGAAAAATTACGTACATAGATACAGAAAATCAGGGTGAGAGAGAAAGCAAAAATTCATTGCATAAAATAAGAAGCAAAGCAGATGCAGAGCTTATTTATAAAAGCGGAAATAAAAATTTTGGGATAAAATTCTGGCCCGGAAAGCAGCCCGTATTTTTTGGTGCACCAATGGAATACGGAGAGGATATTGATTTTGAAAGTTTTGCGCTTACAACATTAAGAAATGATCACAAAAGTCCGATTGAACTTTATTCAATAGGTGAAAATGATGTCGCATACGATATATGCGTTGCGTTCGGAGAGTATTCCGACTCTAACGCAAACATAGAACGTGGTGCAAATATGGCGGTTGTTAAAAAGGTTTCAAACGGTGCGACGGATGACGGAGAGATACTTTATAAGCTTACCGTTTACGAACGCACCAATCAGAAAAGCATTTTTATTGACCCCAAAAGAAATGATAAAATTTCGGAATTAAACTGCGGAAGCATTATCCGATACGGAATAAATGCAAACGGATATATTGGATACTGGGAGGTTTTATACGACAGCAAGACAAAAACCTATCCCAAGGCAGATTCATACGGATACTATTCAACCGGAACGAAGGACAAATTCATTCCGGACGGCGATGAGTTTTCATTTGGATATGTATATGATGTTATTGATTCGTACTATATCCGTCTTACAACAAAGCCTGAGTATATAAACGAGGAAACGCCGTATGCTTATCCTTTAAAAGGCGGCGCATACCTTATAAGAACAGGGCGGAGCGACTGCGAGGTTATTGAAATTTCGGCTGATGACATTAAAGATTATGTGCATTTCGGAACAAACGCTTACCGTGGGGCGGCATTTGTAACCTACGGTGATGTAAATAAAGATAAATACTTTTTGTTTATTGAATAACTAAAAAATTTATACAGAAAGGATTATGCGGCGTGAATATAAAACGAGTAACCTTTAAATCAATATCAATATTGCTGATTTTGTTTGTTGCGTTAAGCAGTCTTAATGTGATATGCGTTTTTGCAGAGTCATACTCTTTTAACGGAAACGGAACGGCTGAGTATCCGTATCTTATAGAAAGCTTCGACGATTATACAAGGTTTTGCGAATATGTAAACGGCGGAGAAACATTTGAAGGTATATATTTTAAGCAAACCGAAGATATTGTGTTTAAAACTGTTGAATATGGAAAAACGGCGGTTTACGGCGTTAATGTTGACAAAGAATTTGCAGGAGAATATAATGGTGCGGGACATTCTGTAACCTGTGCGGTAAGCTATAACCATATATCGGGTTATCAGCCTGCGAATGTGGGTGTAATTAAAACAACCGGGCTTTTCGGAAGAGTAAGCGGAACGGTAAAAAATCTTGCCGCAACAGGGTATTGGCGGATCAGCACTGATACGGGCATATTTGCGTATGCCGTTATTGACGGCGGAATGTTATTAAACTGCGGCGCAAGAGAAATCATCGTGTGTTCCGAGCTTGACGGAAAAAGATTTTTCGGTCTTGCAAAAAGCGACGAACACAGTGGCACAGCTATGTATAACTGTATTTTTTCGGGAACTGTTTTTAATGCGCCCATTTCCATATCGTATCCGCTTACAAACACAAACGGAAAAACGGCATACAGCTATTTTTACCTTGAAAAATCAAGAGTAGCGGACAAAATGGATACGTCCGAGGGAATTTTGAAGGATTCGGACGAAATGCCCGTAATGCACAAGACCCTTAATGAAAATATATTGGTGATTGCGGACGAACTTCAGATTGACAAAGAAACTTTTGTTATGTGGAAAAAGGATGGTGCTTCGCCGAATTTTTCGGGGGAATACTGGCACGAAATGGAACCGACCGTTTATGAGTTTGAAGGCGGCGGAACATATCAGGACCCGTATCTTATAAATACCATTGACGATTATAACAGACTGGCAATGTATGTTAAAACGGGCGAAACGTTTGAAGGAGTATATTTTGTTCAGACGGATGACATTACGTTTAAGCCTGCCGAAAAGGCGGAAAACGAAATGATAGAGTACGGACTCGGACAGACTGACGAATTTGCCGGAATATATAACGGTATGGGACATTCAATAACGCTTGCAGCCAGCTATAATTATATAAGCAGTTATGATAAGTGGGGCAAAACAAGGATGTATCAGGGGCTTTTCGGCAAGCTTTCGGGTATTGTGATGAACGTTGTTGTCACAGGATACTGGTGCAACAATCAGGAGGGCGGAATTATAGCTCACAGAGTTATAAAAAACGGAAAAATCATAAACTGTGCCGCAACAGACTTTTCTGCACAGCCCGAAATGGTGGGCAAACCGTTTTTCGGTTTTGCTTCAACGAAGGGGTATTCGGGAGTTGCCATTTACAACTGCTATTATTCGTTCAGCATTAATGCGGCAGGAAATACAAAATGCTATCCTATTACAGATACAGAGGGAACTTCAAAATATTGTTATTATAATATTGCAAGCTCAAGAAACGACCATAATATTGAATACGGTATAGGAATAAAGGTATCCTCGGATGAAATTATAAACTTATACGAAACCCTTAACGATAACCTTCTTGAGTGTGCGACGGAAAGCAAGGTTCCTGCAATTGACCTTCTTATGTGGAAGGCAAGGGATAAAAAGCCGCTTCTTACAGATGTAAGGGGGCCTCTTATCAGTGATAAGGCATTCAGCGCAACTTATCTTTCGGGGGATGATTACACGGCGGCAAACTCTGACTATTGTGTAAAAGCCGTTACATACTTTAAAGATGCGGATGATATTAAAATCAGCATTGACGGCAAAAGCGTTACCCAATACAGACTTTCGGACGTTTTTGAAAATGATATAACAATAGGCGGCGAGTATATCAGCGAAGGAAAGCACACAATCAGGCTTGAAGCTTACAGCCAGAATAATCTTATGCACAGTGCGGAAAAAAATATCGTTGCCAACGGCGCAAGCGTTTATAACATTAAAACGACGGGCGCTGTTGCTGAAAATTCGGATTATATGATAACGTGCGATATTAAAAACAACTATGAAACATCCTCTGATATAACAATTATGCTGGTGCTTTATGATAAGAGTGGTGCGTTTAAAAAGCTTGCAAAAAACAAATTTGTTGGTGTTGAGGCAAATTGCAGTGTTGAAGGAGCGAAGGTTGCCATGGCATTTAATGAGCAGGATTATTCCGACGAATTTACAAAATCGGATTACGGCGAGTGTACGCTCTATATGTATGTATGGAACAATATAAAGTCGCAGATTGCGCTGATAAAAGAAATTAAGCTTTATTAAGGAGGAATGGCAAATGCTCGGTAAGCTTAAACTTATCCTCTTGTATGCGTCTGCAATATGTATATTGTTGATTTCGCTTCCGGCAGGTGCAATATATGCGCAAAGCGATAATGATGTTGATAAATATACAACATATGAAATAACGCCGTGGATGAAAAAATACAACCTTACATCCAAGTCGCAGATTGACTCAAAATACCGTGGCGGCGACGGCTGGCAGAGAGTTATGTGTATGGATATTTCGCCTGTGGATGAAAACTGTGTTGTGTTCGGTACGGATACATCCGGAATCTGGACAACATTCGACGGCGGAAAAGAGTGGCGGAACACAAGCTCGGGGTTTGATTGCCTTGGCGTTCTTGATGTTAAGTATGACCCTGTAAACAGCAATATCGTTTATGCTGTAGGATATCCCGGTTATGACTATAACGGGTTAAACGGTTTCGGGGTATATATTTCGACAAACGGCGGCATAACGTGGAGCGAGATATTAAACAATGTTAAGTTTAAACACGAACAATACAAAACCTCTGTCATTGCCTTTAAGCCGCTTAATGAAAATTATTCAAAGGTATATATAGCAACATATGAAAACTCAATAATGTCAAGCACAGATGTGGGACAGAGCTGGCAGAGCGAGGGATTTTCTGATATGGAAATACTTGGTATAGACATTGTGAATGATGTAACTGCGGTGCTGACAAAAAATGACGGAGTGTTTATACAAAAGAGCGGTGCGGAGGAATTTAAAAAGGTTAATATTAATTCCGAATACGTTGCCGAAGAAGATATCTGTTCGTTGGTTATAAACCCGTATGACTGTTCAAATATGATTTTTTTCACGCCAATGTATATTTGCAATTCGTATGATTACGGCGAAAGAATTGATTATATTCAAAATAAGGAGGGCAGCTACAGACCTTATACAGGCTTGGCTTTCGGAAATAAGAAGGATGACGGCACACAGCCTATTTACATATCAAGAACGTCAAGTCCAATTTCGGTAAGCTATGACGGTGGACGAACAATTTCGCTTGCTGAAATAGACAATTCTCTTTCGTTTAACTTGAGCGAATCGTGGTATCAGAGCACCTTTGCCGTTTCTTTATTAAATCCTGATGTGATTTATGCAGCTGCATTCACGGAAATTTCAAAATCAGTCGACGGAGGCAAAACCTTTTTTATCTCTTCGTCGGGGTACTCGGGAATGAGGATTACCGATTTTGCCTTTGATAAAAACGACGACTATAATTATTGGTTCAGCTTTATAGACGCCGGGCTTGCAAAGAGCGACGTTTCGGGCGATGAGAAGTATCCGGCAATGTATTATGCAGGCAGCGACGCAAACGGCATACGTTATAAAGGGAATAAGACAGTACAGGCACTTGCAATGGATCCGAAAAATTCCGATCGTATTATTTTTGCGATAGGCTCGGGCGGAGATAACACCATTCTTAAAGAAACCACGGACGGTGGCAAAACTTACCGTGAAATTGAAGGGACAAACGGAACCTGCTGTAAAATAGCCTTTCACCCGCAAGACCCTAATACAATTTACGCAGGTTATTACATCAGCCATGATAATGGTGTGACATTTGAAAACTGCGGTTATGAAATCCGCTCCGTGTCGCCTGTTAACGGCGATGTTGTGTGGGGTGTAAAAAACGGTGTGGTGTACCGCTCAACCGACGGAGGAGTAACATTCCGTTCCACACAAATAGGTACGGGCGGTGTTAATATAAAGCTTGTTTCAGATAATGCTGAAGAACAAAAGCTTTATATTTGCGATTATTCATCAGGATATAAGGTTGTTACAAAAGCCGGATATACAACAGTTGACTGCGGATTTGTATGCTGGGTTATTGCTCAGAATCCAAAAAATTCAAATCATCTTGTTGCAGGCGGATGTGATTCTGCAAACAAAAGACCTGCAAAAGGGCTGTATGAAAGCTTTGACGGCGGTAAAAACTGGCATATTGTAACAGGACTTACCGGTAGCTGTGATGTCTGGTCGCTGGCATTTCATCCGAATTTGCCGAGAGTGTATATCGGCACGTCGTCAGGAACATTTGTGTACGAATATGAAAAGTTCAACCGGTACGGATTTTATTTTGAGTTTGCGCAAGGAGGTATTAATCTTTACAACACAAAAAACGAAACAACCACGGGAACATATGTAAATGTGAGCTACCTTGGTGCCGGAAACGTTGTAAACAACGTTAATTTTGAGAAAATATCGCTTTGTCCGTATGAGATAATGCATATTGAAACAGATAAAAACACAAAAATGTTTATACTCGACGGCATATCGAATATGCGGTCTGTGTCAAACAGTATTTCAACAAATTATATATCTGTGCCCGAAGTGCTTGTAAATACTTTCTACGGCGAGCCTGAGGGCGTTGCAAAAAACAGCAATCATCTTAAGAATATAAATATCGGCACGGAATGGACGCAGGGAATAGAAAAGCGAAACTGGGAGCATAAAAAGCAAATCTCCGATTTTTCGCCGACCGAGCAGGAATATGCTCTTTACGGAAAAATAAAGCTTCCGAAACTGGCGGACGGCGCAAGCATAAAAAGCGCGAAAATTCTTGTAAACAGGCCGGCTGAATGGCAGGATATTACCAAAAACAAATGCTATTTATACGAGCTTGAGGACGGTATTTCTCCTGATATAAACTGGTGGACGGGAAATGCTTTAAAGCTTTCTGACGGAAACACGATATCCGATACAAATTATGCATATTCCGGCTATCTTAAGGAGGATAACGAAAATTATTCAAAAGATAAAACCGCCTTGCCGGACAGCTATAATATTTATCTGGATGTAACTGATTATGTTAATTCGCTTTGCAAAAACAACAAAGAGTATCTTAACTTTAAATGGACAACGCAGAAAGATTCGCTTTTGGCATTCAGAAGTGATACTTCTGGTGAAGATATGACAAATCCTGTTATTTTGCATATTGAGTTTGAATACGGCGCGGCAAATTGATAAATTTATTAAAAAATATTATTGTTTAAATATGATTATGGGGTGATTTTAAATGAAAAAGTTTGTGTCGGTGCTGCTTGCTGTTGTAACGCTTGTAAATCTTTTATTTGCCTGCAATGTTTTTGCAGCAGAGGATTATGTTAAACAAAACGGACTTTCCAACACGCTTTACAAAATTAAAAACGATAATAAGCTTAATGTTGCATATTTCGGTGGCTCTATTACCTTTGGATTAGGTTCAACCGACGGCGGCTCGTATGCAATGAAAACTTATGAGTTTTTGAAAAATACCTATGGTGCGGATAAAGAATTTAATTATATTAACAAGGCTGTGAGCGGCACCGGTACGGTATACGGAACATATCGTATGGATGACGATTTATCGCTTAACGACCCTGACAAGGTGCCGGATTTGACTTTTATTGAATTTGCAATTAACGACAGCTATGACGGTATTTCTTATGATGAATCTGCAACGTATATGGAATCTATTGTAAGAAGATTATATGCTGCAAATCCGTATATGGATATTGTCATTATATTTACAACAGATATAAATACATTTGATTATAAAAACAATCAGCCTTGGTCGGAATGGAAGAACCTTCAGGCTCACAAAGAGGTTGCGGAAAAATACAGAATACCCACTCTTTATGTCGGCAAGGCTTTGAATGAAAAAATTTATAAAGAATGCGGAAATACAACCCCTCCCGAAAGAGAAAAAAATACAGTTTGGTTAAAATATTTTACAGATGTGGTTCATCCCACAAATGAGGGATATAAGGTATATACCGAGGTTATAAATGAGTATTTAAAGAGTGAACTTGATTTGAACAAAACGGTGGAAAATCAGCAAAAAATAGTTCTTGGAAAATCGTTTTTCAATTCACATGACTCAGCATATCTTGTAAAGCCTTCGGCATATTGCAATGCCGGAAACCAATGGAAAAAGGATGGCAGCGGATATGTGTATTCCGACGGCGCAAATCAGACACTGCATTTTAAATTCACCGGAACGGGGCTTTCAATCCGCTCGCTTGAAGGAATGGGAAAAACCGACGGCGACAGAGGCCGAACAGTTCCGTTTGGCAATTTAACATATTACATTGACAATACAAAATATACAAAAAATATATTGTCATCAAATCATTTTCTAACCCTTGCATACGGTCTTGACGGCGGCGAGCACGACGTTGTGATTATGACGGATGAGAATACAATTCCCGAAGGATTCCGCCTCTCGATAACACAGCTCGGCATTATAGGGGACGGTGAAAAAAGAGGAATACAAACCGATCTTGACAGTGATATTAAATTTTTAACCAATCCTTTAAAAATCGTAAAGGATGTTGATTTTGCAGAAGAAATAGAAGGGTATGAGGGCGCAAGCTGGTGTAACAACGGTTCAAACTGGCTTGACGAAACAGGATATAAGAATGAAGAAAACGGCGTCAATTATAAACCGTCGGCGTCGCAATACAGACGTCCGATGTTTATTCAGTACAATTTGAGCGAATTGCAGGGAAAAGAAATCGCCGGCGCAATGCTTTTCGGCAAGGTTGGTTCACCGAACTCTTTTTGCATAGAAGGATATGATGTTCCCGGTGATGATTTAAATTATCAGAATAACGGTGTTATTGAAAGAATACCGGTTAATACTGACAGTAATATTTTCAAGGTTTGGAAAAACAATTCAGAAGGGAACAGTTTAAATATTGCTGATTATGTTTCTTCTGATATTAAAGATATTGATGTATCTATGTACAATATGGGGGTTGATATTACCGAGTATATTAGAGCTCAAATGAAAGACAGCAAAGCAACATTTATGATAAGACACGGCTGGAACGGGTGTTTTACGTTTGAAAACCCCATTCTTGTTCTTAAGGTTGCCGATATTTCAAACACTGATACCGTAAGCCTTACTTGCAACAAAGATGTTGTCAATGACGGTGATTGCGTTACGGTTACTGCTTCTTCGGTTAACGGCATTGCAGATGTTGCGTTTTATATTGATGGGAAAGAATACACCGGGGATGTTTTGAGAGAAAACGGGAAATTTTCTGTAACCGTTTCGGATTTGGGCTATGGAGAGCACAAAATTTCTGCAAAGGCAATAAGCATATACGGAATTCTACTTCCGGAAAAAAGCATTACGGTAAATTCTGTTTCGTCAAAATTTGTTTCCGTTCCAAGTGTTATTGTAAACACGTTTTACGGTGAGCCCGAGGGCACGGCAACAAACAAAAACCATTTAAAAAGTATAAGTATCGGCTCGGAATGGTCACAGGGAATAGCAAACCGGAACTGGGAATATAAAAAGCAAATCTCTGATTTTTCGCAGACCGAGCCGGAATATGCCCTTTACGCAAAGCTTCCTCTTCCGAAATTAACCGAAGGTATAAATATACGCAGTGCAAAAATTCTTGTGAACATACCGCAGGAATGGTCGGATATTACCCAAAACAAATGCTATTTATACGAGCTTGAGGACGGTATTTCTTCCGATATAAACTGGTGGACGGGCAATGCGTTAAAGCTCTCTGACGGCGATACGGTATCCGATACAAATTATTCATATTCGGGTTATCTTAAAACTGATAACGAGAATTATACGTCCGATAAAACTGCCCTGCCGGACAGCTATAACAGCTATCTTGACGTAACCGATTATGTCAGCTCGCTTTGCGGAAGCAATAAGGAGTATTTCAATTTCAAATGGACAACACAAAAGGATTCGCTTCTGACATTCTGCAAAGATACTGCGCAGACGGAGATGACAAATCCGGCAGTGATGTATATTGAGCTTGGATTGCCTATTTCGGCTGAAATTACAAGCAATACATCTTTGAAGTATGAAAAGCCGTTTAAATTAAGTGTAAACGCACAGAATGCCGAAAACGCCTCCGTTTCGTTTAAAATTGACGGCGAAGATTTCGGAAGCGTTTCGCAAAAGGACGAAAGAGGCGAGTATACGCTATTTGTTGACAATAACAACCTTTCGGAAGGAAGGCACACTGTAGAATTTACCGTTACCGACTTAAACGGCTCAACATATACGGGAACAGAAACTATTTATTTAAATAATGCATATATGTGGATTCCTATAAGCGGCAGTGCATATAAAAAGGTTACTGATGATTTTGAATACGACACTGCCGGAGTGTGGGGAGTAAAAGAAGGACAGTATATTCCCCTTGCTGTGTCAAAGAGCGGCGGAAGTCTTGTAAAAAGCACATTCGGATATTATCAGTTTGATGTGAAAAACATTGATACAAGCAATATTGACAAAGTATATCTTGCATATGCAACCTCATCTCAGGGCACCAGAGGAGCTCTTGATTACAACAAGCTTGACATTGAGCGGGTTTCTGCGTTTACTGATGATAATATAAAAACCAAAACGCCCGACGTTTTGGAAAGCATTGTTTCAAATTATGCAATGAGCAACGCAAAAACAGAAACAACTGATGAAGATTATCCTATCCTTTCGCAAAACATTGTAGCGGCAGTGCCGGGAGATGTATTCAACAAAATCGATATTACCGAAAGCTTTAAAAATATTGACGAAAACTTTGCCGTTTGTGTTTCAAGGTCGCTTTTGTCAGGGGCGGGAATTCAAGAACTGCGTTCAACGTGCTATCTTTATGTAATTTATAAAAACGATACAATAACGGACAATACCGAAAGATACACGGTAAATGTGCGCCCTTCGCAATACGTAGCATACAACGAAAAAATTACTGTTCTTGCGGTTAATTATAATAATGACGGCGCAGTTTTGAATATTGTAAAAAAAGAATATGATACAAGTCTGCCGTTTGAAAGCTTTGATGTTGAAAAAGGCAATGCGGCATACAGCAAAGTATTTATATGGAACAGCGGAAATTCTTTTTTGAATCCGCTTGGCAAATTTGGAACGGCGATGTGGAACAAATAAAATGTGTAATACTGTTTAGGGCATAACTTAAACAGAAAAATATTTATGAGGTGATATTAAATGAGAAAAAAGTTTTATCATTCCTGCTGCTATCGTCAATACTGGTAAACATAATGTTTGCAGGAAACGTATTTGCGTCAGCAAATACTGTAAAGCAAAGCGGGCTTTCAAACACACTTTATAAGATACGAAATAAGCAAAGCCTTAATGTTGCCTATATCGGTGGTTCTATAACAGACGGATATGGGGCATCAAACGAGAGCCATTCGTATGCAAAGCTGTCTTTTAATTGGCTGCAGGATACATACGGAACACCCGATAATGTAACATATACAATTATCAAAAAAGGTGTAGGCGGTACCGGGACTTCATACGGTGCATATCGTGCAGAAGAAGATTTAGGTCTTGAATCGTCAACTATTCCCGACCTTACTTTTATTGAATGTGCAATCAATGACTCTTATGACGGCATAGGATATGATGCCGCGGCTGCAAATATGGAAAGTATTGTAAGAAATCTGTATAAGGCAAATCCATATATGGATATAATTATTCTTTTTACAACAGATATTTACAGATTTGATTATACAAATAATAGGGCTTGGAATGAGGCGGAATGGGAAGAATTGAAGGCTCACAAGGCTGTTGCGGATTATTACGGCATACCCACAATTTATATGGGCAAAGCGCTTAATGAAGCTGTATATGCTGAAAACGGCAACAGTGTTCCAAAAAAAGAAAATGGCTCTGTAGACGTTACAAATTCGGCATGGGGAAAATATTTTCCGTATATAGATAAAAACGACACATCAAAAGGATATGATACCGTTCATCCGAACGATGACGGTTATGAAATTTACAAAAATTGTATAGCAGAATATGTAAAGTCAGAGATAGACGGAAAATCCTCACCGAGCGAGCAGCAGGAAATTGAGCTTGGAGCGGCAAACTTCGGTGCATATGAAAACCCATATTTTGCAGGTGTTGAGGTATATTCACCCGTTGGAAAACAGTGGAAAAATTCAAAGGGTAAGCTTTATGCTGATGGTGCCGACCAGGTGCTTAAATTTAAGTTTACAGGCACTTCGATATTGCTTCATACAACTCACAGCATCGGTAATAATTCAGGATACGGTGAAATAACATATTATATTGACGGCGTTAAATATAATAAGACTATCGCCGCAAACGGTCAGGCACAAATGTTAAAGCTTGCGGAAAATCTTTCAAACGGTGAACATAATGTTTTAATCATCACTGGTGAAAATACTGTTCCGTCAGGAAAAAAACTTGAAATTGACAAATTCGGTATTGCAGGCAGTGATAGCCGTGATGGTATTGTATTTGAGAATGATACTGTTGCTGCATATGTTACCACTCCATATGAAACTGTAAAAGATATTGATTTTGCTGAAAAAATGGAAGGTCATCCGGAACAAATAGCCTGGTTTGACTCAACCTGGACAAACTTTATGGATTCCAGTACCTATACGGATTCTTCTGATGTTAAATATTTGTATAACACACCTGATAAATACCGCCGACCTATGTTTTTCAAATACGATATTTCACAGTTTAAAAATAAAAACATTGCAAAGGTAATGTTTTTTGGAAAGACAGGAAACGTTAATAATTTTGCATATAATTTTTACGATGTTCCAAGTGATGATTTAACATATATAGAAGACGATAATTACAAAAGAATAACTGTAAACACTTCAAAATTCAGTTCGGTATGGAACGTTTCCAATGAAGATGTATCAAATTATTTACCTTCCAACATGGTTTCAGGCTATAATATGTGCGCTGATATGACGGACTATTTTAAAAGTGAGATTGACTCAAATTCTCAATATGCAACTTTTATGATGTTGTTTACCTATGCAGATGCTCAAAAATTTGAAAATCCGATGATTATGGTTGAAACGGCTGATGTAGCTGATAAACCGGTTATCACACTTGCAAAGGACAAAGAAAGTGTTCTTGTAGGTGAAAGTGTAAGGATTACAGCAAGTTCAGAAAGCAAATTGGCAGATGTAAAATTCTATGTTGACGATGAATTGTATAATGGTGCGGTTACATCTGCAAATGGCGCATTTTCAGCCGACATTTCCGACCTTGAATATGGTGAGCATAAAATTTCAGCAGTTGGCATTGACATATTCGGCAGTTTATCCGATAAAGCAGAAATTAACGTTTCGGCTACACGTTTGAAAATTACAAGCAGTGCAAGCATTGCACCGAGTAAGCCTTATGTTCTTAAAGCAATGGTAAGAGGTTTAGGCAGTGCAAGCGTTGAGTTTAAAGTTGACGATATTGTGGTCGGTACAACACAAACTCCTAATGAAAACGGTGAATATGTTCTGCAGGTAACAAGCGGCCTTGAAGAAGGCAAACACGTTGTTACCGCAACCGCTACGGACAATGCAACCTCATCTGTCGGCACAGCTTCACAGACAATTTATGTAAACGGAAGATATAATCTTATTCCGTTGGCTGACGGCTCGGGAGTTGGATATATTACAGACAAATATGAGTACGCTTCCTCTTCTATATTTGACATTGCCGAAGGCAACAGTGCAACACTTGCTGTATCTAAGGTCGACGGCAGTTATGTAAAATCAACATATTCTTATTATCAGTATGATGTCAGCGGTATAGATAAAAGCCGTATTGAAAACGCATATATTGTCTATGCCACAAAGTCAAGTGACGCACAGGATTACGTCAGAATGGATATAGAAAGAATAGGTACTTATACCGATAAAAATGATGCTATAAGCAAAAATGTTATTGAAACGGTACGCTCTTTTGTGTCTACGAAAGAGGGCAACATAACGGAAACGGATGATGATTACAGTATTATTAATAACATAAAAAAGACGAACGATGCACAGGTTATAAGTAAATTAGACGTAACGGATTATATTAAAAATCTTGATACAAATGGAGAAAACCTTGCTTTAAGATTTTCAAAATACACCAATGGCACTCAATACGGCGGAGCTTTCGGACTTCAGACAACACCGTATATTTACGTAACCTACAAGCAGGACTTTATTGTGGATAACGGCACTTCGGTATCCGTAAACTTAAGACCTGCTGATTACACAAGCACATATGATAAAATTGCTGTTATGATTGCAAAGTATAACTCTGAAGGTGTGCTTATAAACGCAAAGGTAGAAAAAGATATTCCGGTTACCGGGGCGTATACTTGTATTGACGCCGATAAAGACAATGCTTCTGTCATTAAAATATTTATATGGAACAATATGGAAAATATGTATCCTCTTGCAAAGGTGACAGAGTACAGATAGACAACAAAAAACAAAAAAATCAGGAGCAATCGTTCCTGATTTTTTTGAGCGTGTGAGAAAAAGTCTCACACGCTCATTTTTTATTGTATAGGAAACTTCGTTCCTATACAATAAAAATATTATCATATTGCCGTGCAAAATTTTTTGAAAAGCAAAAAATTGCTTTTCAAAAATGCACATGGCTTAAGAAAAGCGAATTTGCTCCGCACGTCCGCCG
>JALEIO010000211.1 GCA_022769845.1 Oscillospiraceae bacterium | reverse complement strand
TATTCTTAATAAAACAGAGGCAGAAGCGGTTAAAATGATTTTTAAAATGTATTTGGATGGTTGCGGATATTCTGAAATTATATGTGCATTAAACTCCAACGGTTACAAAACCAAACGCGGTCAGGCATTTGGTAAGAACAGTATCAACTCAATTCTGCATAACGTAAAATACACAGGCGTTTACAAATACAACCTTGTATCGCCAAAATATGAAAGCGGCAAACCAAAACGCTATGCTGATGCTGAAAACGATAATCTTATTCAGATTGACGGTGCTGTTCCTCAAATTATCAGTAAAGATGATTTTGAAGCGGTACAAGAAAAAATGAAAGAACGCAGACATAAAGCAGGCCAGTATAACGCAAAGGCAAACTACCTGTTATCCGGCAAGATTTTCTGCGGAGAATGCGGCAGCCCGTACACAGGCAATAAGCGCAAAGCACGAGCTGACCATCCCGAATACATAAGCTACCGCTGCTCAAAGCATAACGGCAAAAAGAAGTGCAGTAACAAAGAAATTCGCAAAGAATTAGTTGAGGATATTGTTCTGAATAAGATTTCTGACATAATATTTGACAACAATATGATCCCTAAAATTTTTGATCATATCAATGAATTTATTCTTGATAAGGAAAGCAGTGTTAAACTTGCTAAAACAACGGCAGAAAGCAGGCTAAAGGAGATTTCAAGGCAAATCGATAATTTAGTTGATATAATTGCCGATACGGGTTCAAAAGCAGTTATAGAAAGATTAGAAAGTCTTGAATGTGAAAAAACCGTTATTGAAGATAAAATATATAAGCTTGACAGGGAACTATCTAAAAAGCTGATTTCAAAAGTTCAGCTTAAACGGTTATTTTCAAAAGCTAAAAGTCTTTTTGAACAGGGAACGCTTGATGCGAGCAAAAAGCTTATAGATTTATTTGTAGAAAGAGTGGATATTTACAAAGACCATATTGAAATCAAATTAAATATACTGCCTAAAGACAAACCTCCAAAAGCTCGAAAGGATAAAAAAGATCCTGACGGGCTTTTGGATTTTGCTCAAAAAACAGTCGTAGCAGAACTTTAAGATAATTAAAATAATCCGAATTAGGACAAAAAAAGAAACTGCAAAAGCAGTTTCTTTTTTATCACAGTCCGCGAGAGACTGAATGGCGGAGAAGGAGAGATTTGAACTCTCGCGCCGGTTGCCCGACCTACACCCTTAGCAGGGGCGCCTCTTCGACCTCTTGAGTACTTCTCCAAAAAGGTTTGCCGTTATAAAATATTATAAATTTAAGCCCTATAAAACAAAATGGCGGAGAGGCAGAGATTCGAACTCTGGGTGCTGAAAGCATCACTAGTTTTCAAGACTAGCTCCTTAAACCACTCGGACACCTCTCCTTAAAGTTTTGCAACGTAAATAATTATACCAGTTAGAGACTGATATGTCAAGCATTTTTTTGAAAATTTATATTTATAATTTAAGATTTATCAATATTTTTTGCTGAGCAGCGCTCTTTCGGTATCCTCTATGGCCTTGAGAGCCAAATCGTCCTTTTGGCATACAAGATAAAGATACAGCGCGTCGATAATTGCAAGCTGCGCAATACGCGAATTAAGCCCCAAAATAGAATGTCTTGTTTCGTTTGACGCGGTAAAAAGCACAATATCGCTCTGCTTTAAAATAGGAGATTTTCCTTCATTTGTAAGACAAATTGTCGTAGCTCCGTTATCCTTTGCAATTTTAAGCGCCTCAACCACGTCCTTGGACGAACCAGAATGCGAAACGCCGATTGCAACATCACCTTTCTTTAAATGTGACGCATTAATAGCCTGCATATGATTATCGCTGTAAGCAAAGGCATTACAGCCTGCGCGAAGAAATTTATGCTGCGCGTCGATTGCCACTGCGGCAGAATTTCCGAGGCCGTAAATTGACACAATCTCTGCTTTTGCAATGGCTTTTGCCGCCTTTTCAAGCTCTTCTTTTTTAAGCGCTCCTTTTGTTTTTTCAAGCGAGCAGTAAATATCGTTGGACACCTTTTCAAAGATTTCAAAACAGCTGTCGCCCTTATTTACAGTATCATCAACGTTTTTTTTGCCCTCGTTGCGTGCAATGGAAATTTTAAGCTCCTGATATCCGCTGCAGCCGAGCCGCCTTGCAAAACGCACAATTGTAGCTTCAGAGCAGTCGCACTCATCTGCAAGCTCGCAGATTGAAAGCGGTATTAAATCACCGGGATGCGCCAAAATCCAGTCGGCGATTTTCTTTTCTGCACGGCCCATTTTATCATATAAAACCTTTATCTGCAACAGCGTTCTGTTCATAATGTCCCCCAAAAATCATTATTCAATCATAAATTTATCGGTAAAGCCTTTTTCAAGTGCGTTTTTTGCATACTCTTTAGCAAGTGCAAGACTGTGCAGACGGTAATTTCCGCACTGAACCTCGTTCATTGCGGGCACATCATTTGTTTCAAGAACTTTTTTAAGCGAGCTTTCCACTGCTGCGATAACCGTTTTTACATCGTCCTCGCCCCAGGCGGTCATATAAAACCCTGTTCGGCAGCCCATAGGCGACAAATCTATAATATTATTCATATCATCGCGCATATACGTTGCCAAAAGGTGTTCAAGCGTGTGTATGCCTTCGCTCTTCATTTCTTCTTTGTTGGGCTGCATAAAACGTATATCAAACTTTGTAACCTTATCGCCTTTTTCTCCTGTAAGAACGCTGCATTTACGCACAAAAGGCGCTTTTACTTTTGTATGGTCAAGCGAAAAGCTTTCTACTTTCATTTAAAATCCTCCAAGCGTGATAAAATATCATACTTATATATTTTACCAAATTTTCAAATAAATTTCAAGAGGGAATTTTTCATATGTACTTATAATAGACAGAAAAAATACGACGGGACGATTTGTTAACCGTCCCGTTATGCTTTTTACTTAACTTTTTTAATTATTAAAAGCTCGCTTTCAAAATCCTTTTCCGGCATTCTTATAAAACCGATATTCATAAGAAAATCTCCGCCGTAAACCTCGCCTGTGTTTTCTACAATATAATTTGCGTTTTCGTCAAGCCCTTTAAGTAAAACACGGGTTGCGGCAACACGTCCGCCGCGTTTTATGATATTTGCAATCATAAGCACAATCTCACTTTCGTCCTCTGATAAAAATTCCCACGCGGTGTAATTTCCTTCAAATGGCGAAAGAAGGCGGTACATTGTGCCCTTATGCGTGATATGCGAAATCTTTTTATAAAGCTTAATCTGCTCTTTTACCGTCTCGAATTCTTCGTCCGAAAGCTTGTTTAAATCAAGCTCATAGCCGAACTGACCGCACATTGCAACGCGTCCGCGCATATCAATCGGCGTTACGCGGTGCACCTGATGATTCGGAACCGCCGAAACGTGCGCACCCATTGCGGAGGTGGGATAAAGCATACTTGTACCGTGCTGAATATACAGTCTTTCCACCGCGTCGCTGTCATCACTTGTCCAAATCTGCGGAAAATACTGAAGCATACCAAAATCAAAACGTCCGCCGCCGCCCGAACAGCCCTCAAACAACACATTGGGAAATTTTTTGTTAAGCGTATCCAAAACTCTGTAAAGACCAAGCATATATCGATGTACA
>JALEIO010000202.1 GCA_022769845.1 Oscillospiraceae bacterium | reverse complement strand
TGACTTTCAGCCTTTGCCCAACTTTTTGAACCTTCATAAAGTCCTACAATAACATCCACGCCGCTGTCTTTAAGATTAAGCGCATGAGCGTGGCCCTGCGAGCCATAACCGATAATTGCAACGGTTTTGCCTGCCAATTTCTCCAAATCACAATCCTGCTGATAAAAAATTCTTGCCATAATAAATCAAATCCTTTCAAATATTAATTTTCTGAAATAGTCATGCTTCCGCGTTCCAGCGAAACAATACCTGTTCGGCAAATTTCAAGTATTGTAAATTCTTTCATTAGTGTAATAAATGCATCAATTCTCCTTGAATCGCCCGCAATGCGCATAATAATCGAATCGTGGGTATAATCTATGGTTTCTGCCTTGAATGCATCTGCGGCAGTTCGTATATCCTCGCGTGTTTCCGATGTGTTTTTCACCTTGATAAGCATAAGCTCGCATCTTACTGATTCATCTGCGTCAAGCTCCTTTACCTTGCACACATCCGGTAATTTCCAAAGCTGATTTTTAATCTGAAGATTAAATTCCGGCTCGCCCTCGTAGGTAACTGTTATACGTGAAAATTCATCCGTTTCTGTTTCACTTACAGTTAGAGAATTTATATTAAACTGCCTTCTTCTAAACATACTTGTTACACGGTTTAAAACACCGAATTCATTTTTTACTAAAACAGCAATAGTAAATTTAGGCATTTTATTCACCTACCTTTGTGATAATGTCGTCCATACTGCCGCCCGGCGGAAGCATTGGAAGAACAAATTCATCCTTATCAACTGCACAGTCGATTAAAAATGGGCCGTCTGTATTAAATGCTTTTTCAAATGCTTGTTTTAACTCATCTAATGTATCTGCTTTTGTACCATCTGCACCAAATGCCTTTGATATTGCTACAAAATCCGTTTTTCTGTCGAGCACAGTGTTTGAATAGTGCTTATCAAAGAAAAGTGTCTGCCATTGGCGAACCATACCCAAGACGCCGTTATTTAAAAGCAGTATCACAATCGGAAGCTTGTTTGATACCATTGTTGCAAGCTCCTGAAGGCACATTCCGAAGCTTCCGTCACCGGTGACCAGAACAGTCCTTTTGCCCGTTCCCATAGCCGCGCCTATTGCTGCACCCGGACCGAAGCCCATTGTGCCAAGCCCACCGGATGATACAAACCGTCTTGGCTTTCCAAACCTTGCATATTGTGCTGTCCACATCTGATGCTGTCCTACATCGGTTGCAACGGCAGTGTCAGCATCCAGATATTCATTAAGTAATGACAGTACATTTTTAGGTGTCATACCGCTTCTTTTATCAAGATTTTCTTCTTCAATCTTTTTGTACCCCTCAATTTTCTTTTGCCACTCCGGTCTTTCGGTTTTGCTTAAAGCAGCAATCAAGTTTTGGAGTGTAAGCTTTACATCGCCCTTTAAGGAATGTGCAGGCTTTACAGTCTTTGATAATTCTGAACCATCCACATCTATATGGATAATCTTTGCCTTTGTCGCAAATTTTTCTTTGTTTCCTGTAGCCCTGTCGTTAAACCGAACACCACAGGAAATAATGCAGTCTGCATTGTGCATCGCAACCGATGATGTGTAGTGACCATGCATACCTTGCATCCCCAAAAATCTCGGATGATTTGTAGGAACTCCGGATATACCCATAAGCGAGCAACCGATAGGTGCGTCAATCAAATCCGCAAGTTCCATAATTTCAGGTTCTGCACCAGCAGTAATTGAACCGCCGCCAAAATATATAAAAGGCTTTTTGGCTTCTTTGATACACTCTATCGCAGCATCAATATCATCGCAGCCTTTTTTCTCATCAGCTTCTACCGGATTTCCTCTTATATATTCACATTTTGCAATCTGCACATCTTTCGGCACATCAATAAGCACCGGGCCGGGTCTGCCTGATTTTGCAATGCGAAAGGCTTCCCTTATGGTATCGGCAAGCTTTTCAACCGACCCTACAATGTAGTTATGTTTTGTAATGGGAAGTGTAATTCCCGTTATATCAATTTCCTGAAAGCTGTCTGTTCCAAGCTGAAAGGTCGGAACATTACCGCAAATAGCAATAAGAGGAATAGAATCAAGATATGCGGTTGCAATACCAGTAACCAGGTTTGTTGCACCGGGACCGGATGTTGAGATGACCACACCGACCTTGCCCGTAACCCTTGCATATCCGTCTGCTGCGTGAACAGCACCCTGTTCGTGAGCAGAAAGGATATGATTTATTTCGTTTTGATATTTGTATAACGAATCGTAAACATTGAGAATCTGACCGCCGGGATAACCGAATACTGTGGTTGCTCCCTGCTCAATCAATGTTTCAACGATTATGTCTGCTCCTGTCAGTTTCATACTGAGCGACCTCCGAGTTTATCTAAAATAAGTTGTCCCATTTCGCTGCAGCCTACACTCTTGCAGCTGCTTTCTCCCGAATGCATAATATCTGCACAGCGGTAGCCTTCTTCCAAAACATCATATATAGCCTTTTCGATTGCGTCAGATTCATCGCTCATATCAAAGCTATATTTCAGCATCATTGCCGCAGATAAAATTGTTCCGATCGGGTTTGCGATATCCTTGCCTGCAATGTCGGGTGCTGAACCGTGAATTGGCTCATAAAGCCCTACCGTGGAATCTCCAAGGCTTGATGAGGGAATCATACCGATTGACCCGGTTATCATAGAAGCCTCATCTGATAAAATATCTCCGAACATATTTTCTGTTACGATAACATCAAATTGAGCGGGATTTTTAACAATCTGCATAGCACAGTTATCTACAAGCATATCTGAAAGCTCTACGTCAGGATATTCTTCTGCCAAACGGTGCATAACCTTTTTCCAAAGTCTGCTTGTATCCAAAACATTGCTTTTTTCAACCGAGCAAAGCTTTTTGTTTCTCTTTCTTGCAGTTTCAAACCCGATTCTGCCAATTCTTTCGACTTCACTCTCCGAATAAGTCATAACATCTGTTGCAGTATCGCCTTCAGTTTTATGTTCTCCGAAGTAGATTCCGCCGATAAGCTCACGGACAATGATAAAATCAATGCCTTTTTCAACAATAGAACGCTTTAAAGGCGATGCATCAGAAAGTTGCGGCCAGATTTTTGCAGGTCTGTTGTTACTATAAACCCCCATACCTGCACGAAGCTTTAAAAGTCCTTTTTCAGGTCTCTTATCTCCCGGAACATTGTTCCATTTATCGCCGCCCACAGCACCCAAAAGAACGCTGTCCGACTCTATGCATTTTTTAAGTTCCGACTCCGGAAGCGGCTCGCCGTATTTATCAATAGCGCATCCGCCCATATCTACATCTGTATATGTAAAGCTATGACCGTAAAGCTCTGCAATCTTGTCAAGCACTTTTAGCGCCTGATTTACTATTTCGGGACCGATACCATCACCGCGTATTACTGCTATATTTTTATTCAACTAAAACACCTCATTTCTTTAATGATGCAAGTAAGCCGCCTTTTCTTATAATATTCTGAATAAATTCAGGGAAAGGTTGTGCCTTGTATGTTTTGCCTGTTGAAATATTGGTGATAACACCTGTGTCAAAATTCACCGATACTTCGTCATTTGCGGATATTTCTTCTGCCGCTTGCTCACACTCCAAAATAGGAAGTCCGATGTTAATTGCATTACGGTAGAAAATTCTTGCAAAGCTTTTCGCAATAACACAACCTGTACCGCAGGTTTTAATAACTAAAGGAGCATGCTCACGAGATGAACCACAACCAAAGTTCCAGCCTGCTACCATAACATCTCCCGGCTCAACTTTTTCTACAAACGTTGTATCAATATCTTCCATGCAATGTTTGGCAAGCTCGTTTGCATCTGCTGTATTTAAGTATCTTGCCGGAATGATTACATCAGTATCAACATTATCGGGATATTTAAAAACTTTTCCTTTTGTGTTCATATCATTCAACCTCCGGATTTGTAATATAACCTGTGAGCGCACTTGTTGCCGCAGTAAGAGGACTTGCAAGGTACACTTCACTGTCAACGTGTCCCATTCTGCCGACAAAGTTACGGTTAGTGGTTGCAATACATCTTTCACCTGCAGCTAAAATTCCCATATATCCGCCAAGGCAAGGACCGCAGGTTGGTGTAGAGACCACTGCTCCTGCATCAATAAATGCTGTTACATATCCACGCTCTACGCATTCACGGTAAATCTCCATTGTTGCAGGAATGATAATGCATCTTACGCCGTCTGCAATCTTTTTACCGTTAAGCACCTTATATGCTGCTTCCATATCTTCCATACGACCATTGGTACAGCTGCCGATAACAACCTGATCTACTTTAATGCTTGAGAGTTCTGTTGCCGGCTTTGTGTTTTCCGGAAGATGAGGGCAGCTTACAATCGGTACCATTTCTGATAAATTGATTTCGATTACCTCGTCATATTCGGCATCTTCATCTGCCTGATATACCACAGGAGGTCTTTCACATCTGCCTTCCAGATAGTCCATAGTTACTCTGTCAACGGGGAAAATGCCATTTTTAGCGCCTGCTTCAATCGCCATATTACAAATGCAAAGGCGGTCATCCATAGAAAGTGTTGCTACTCCTTCGCCTGTAAATTCCATACTGCGGTAAAGTGCGCCGTCAACACCTATTTTACCGATAATGGAAAGAATTACATCCTTTCCGCTGCAATTTTCAGGGAGCTTACCTGTAAGATTAAACTTAATTGCAGACGGAACCTTGAACCATGCTGTTCCGGTTGCCATACCGGCCGCCATATCGGTACTTCCAACACCTGTCGAAAACGCACCGAGCGCTCCATATGTGCAGGTATGGCTGTCTGCACCAATGATGCAGTCACCGGCAGTTACAACGCCCTGTTCAGGTAAAAGTGCGTGTTCAATACCCATTTTGCCCACATCATAAAAGTGGCTGATGCATTGAGAGCACGAAAACTCTCTGCACTGCTTTGATTGTTCTGCTGCTTTAATGTCCTTGTTAGGCACGAAATGGTCAAGAACTACCGCGATTTTATCTTTATCAAATACGCTTTCAAAGCCGGCTTTTTTGAATTCGTTAATTGCAACGGGAGTTGTAATGTCATTACCGAGAACAATATCGAGCTTGGCTGAGATAAGCTGACCTGCTGCCACATTGTCAAGTCCTGCATGGTCAGCAAGTATTTTTTGTGTCATTGTCATTCCCATTACTTTAAATCTCCTTTTTTCATATTGGCAAATGCACTGAGAAGTGCTTTTGTACTTGCAGTAATAACGTCTGTATCTGTGCCTGCACCCCAAAAATACATTCCGTCTTCGCGTTCAAGTCCAATATAGGAGGCAGCAACACTTTGAGAACCCTGTCCCTGCATACTGTGCTGGGTGAATACCTGCAAAGTATAACGTTCTCCGGTAAACTCGCACAGAGCATTGTTTACAGCACTGAGCGTACCGTTACCTTCGGCTTCCATTTCAGTTTCAGCACCATCTTTTTTGAATGTGATGTTGATTTTGACAACATCATTTTCACGTATGAAATCAAAATCTGTAACTTCAATACCACTGTCAAGATTCAGATAATTTGTCTTAAAAATATCAAGTATTTCTTCGGGCTTTAATTCTTTGTGCTCATGATCGGAAATATCCTTACACATATAGCTGAAATGCTCGCGCATTTTTGGCGGCATATTGTATCCAAAGGTCTGTTCAAGAAGATAGCCGATACCACCCTTACCCGACTGCGAGTTAACTCTGATAACATCTGCGTCGTAAGTTCTTCCAATATCCTTTGGATCAATCGGTATGTACGGAACGCTCCATTCGTGAAGCTTATTTTTATTTCTGTATTTCATACCCTTTGCAATAGCATCCTGATGAGAGCCTGAAAAAGCAGCAAATACAAGTGCGCCTGCATAGGGTGCTCTCTCATATACATGCATACGGGTGCAGCTTTCGTATTTTTCAACAAGATAATTCATATCGGAAAGGTCAAGCTTTGGATCAACACCGTGAGAATACATATTCATCGCCAGTGTAATTATATCCACATTACCGGTTCTTTCGCCGTTTCCGAAAAGTGTGCCTTCCACTCTGTCTGCCCCGGCTAAAAGTGCAAGTTCAGTGTCAGCAACGCCCGTACCTCTGTCATTATGCGGATGCAGTGAAAGCGTTACAAACTCACGATATTTAAGGTTATCACTCATATACTCAACCTGTGAAGCATAAACGTGAGGCATACTCATTTCAACTGTAACGGGAAGATTGATGATAACATTGTTTTCAGGTGAAGGCTCTAACACATCCAAAACCGCATTGCAAACCTCCAAAGCATATTCAGGTTCAGTTCCGGTAAATGATTCGGGAGAATACTCAAAACGGAAGTTACCTTCATATTCATTTGCCAATCTCTTTACAAGCTTTGCACCATCAACGGCAATCTTTTTGATTTCCTCTTTGGATTTCTTAAACACCTGCTCACGCTGGGCAACGCTTGTTGAGTTATAGAAGTGAATAATTGCACTTGGCACGCCCTTGCAGGCATCAAATGTTTTTCTGATAATGTGTTCACGGCACTGTGTAAGCACCTGAACAGTTACATCTTCGGGAATCATATTATTATCAATTAAAGTTCTCAAAAACTCATATTCCGTTTCACTTGCCGCCGGAAAGCCTACCTCAATTTCCTTAAATCCAACCTCGAGCAAAACCTTGTAATATTCAAGTTTTTCCTCAAGACTCATTGGAATGACAAGGCTTTGATTGCCGTCACGCATATCTACACTGCACCATATAGGCGCTTTTTCAATGTGGTCAATATCTGCCCACTTTTTATATTTTTTATCCACAGGGAAATATCCCACTCGGTATTTTGTTGCGTCCATTTTTATACCTCCGCTATTGTATCTATCTCTACTAACACATTTTTCGGCAGTTCGGCTACTGCTACACAGCTTCTTGCAGGATTTGACACAAAATATTTTTTATACACTTCATTAAAAGCAGCAAAGTCTTCCATATTTTTTAAGAAGCAGGTTGTCTTTACTACCTTTTCAATTCCGCTGCCTGAAGCTGATAGAAGCTCTTTGATGTTTTTACAAACCTGTTCGGTCTGTGCTTCGATTCTTTCTGTTTCAACATTTCCGCTTTCGGGATTGATTGCAATCTGTCCTGATGTATAAACAAAACCTCCGGCTACAACAGCCTGCGAATAAGGGCCGATAGCCTTTGGTGCTTTGTCTGTTTCTATAATTCTGCTCATTTTATATTTCCTCCGTTATTTAATCAGTTTGAAGCCTTCATTTTTAAGGGATTTTGTAATTTTCTGAACATGGTCATAGTTTCTTGTTTCCATATCAATTCTCAGGTAACAGCCATTCACATCCGAGGTTGCACCGTTTCTTTCGTGATGTACGCTTGTTACATTGCCGCCAAGGTCAGCAATAATTCTCGATACATCTTTAAGCTGTCCGGGTTTGTCAATCAGTTCTATTAAAAGGCTTGTTTTTCTGCCTGATTTTATGAGACCTCTTTCAATCACCCTTGAAAGGATAGAAACATCAATGTTACCGCCCGAAACAAGACTTACAACCTTTTTACCTTCAATCGGGAACTTATTAAACATTGCCGCTGCAACCGATACTGCACCGGCACCCTCTGCAATCATTTTCTGCTTTTCGATTAAAGCTAAAACTGCAGAAGAAATTTCATCATCAGTAACTAAAGCAATATCGTCAACATAGTTTTTGATTAGTTCGTATGTATGCTCGCCCGGCTGTTTAACTGCAATACCGTCTGCAATGGTGGAAACTGATTTCAGGCACTCAATACTGCCGTGCTTTATTGAGTTATACATACTCGATGCGCCCTGCGCCTGAACACCGTAAACCTTTATTGACGGCTTTAGTGCCTTAATTGCATAAGCAACACCCGAAATAAGACCGCCGCCGCCAATGGGAACGATTACCGCATCCACATCAGCAAATTCGTTTACAATCTCAAGCCCAACCGTACCCTGACCTGCAATTACATCTTCATCATCAAAGGGATGAACGAATGTATATCCCATTTCATCTTTTAGCCTGAGTGCTTCATCATAAGCGTCATCATAGCAGCCGTTTACAAGACAAACTTCAGCTCCGTAGCTTTTGGTAGCTTCAACCTTTGAAATAGGAGCCGTATCCGGCAGACAGATAAGAGATTTAATGCCGCATTTTGAGGCGGCAAGCGCGACTCCTTGAGCATGGTTTCCGGCAGAGCAGGCTATAACGCCTTTGGCTTTTTCCTCATCCGAAAGCATTGCTATTTTATATCCTGAACCTCTTAGTTTAAAAGAACCTGTGTATTGAAGATTTTCCGGTTTCAGATATAACTCACAGTTATCTGTTATGCCTGATGTGCTTACAATGGATGTGTTTCTGACAATATCCTTCAGCACCACAGATGCCTGAAATATTTTATCAAGTGTCAACATCTTATAATCTCCTAACTTGCATTTATATTGATTTTTATTTTACCATTACTGATATGAAGTTTGTATGAAGATTAACTGACGGATATAAAGATTTTATGAAGATTTGGTCTTTTGAGGCATAAAAAAAGACTGAAAAAGCATTTTTTGCTCAGTCAATCTGCGAAGGAATTTACAATCTTTAAGGCATCATTTTTAGAGGCTTTTTCTCTCACTCTCCTAATTTCGACACCCCTGATATTGATTTTTCGGGGGTGTCGAAATTCCGTTTGAAGGTTAAATCGTTTTTTGCGCCTTCCCGGATTTGATAGACAGAAAAAAGTGTGATATAATGGAATGGACAAAAACAAAATCACAGAAGGGATTTTTATGTCAATCAAAAAAGGAACAATACCTCCTCGTTATGATGAGGCATTCAAATGAAAGGGTAATCCGTATGATAACGCCGCAGCAGAAAATTTTTTCAGTTGTCTTAAATGTGAACTTGTACATCACAAGCACTATAGAACAAGAGCTGAAGCGCAAGCCGATATATTTTCATATATCGAGGCATATTACAATGCCGTACGGTCTCGAAAAAATCTCACGAGCCAAGTTAATTGATAAGAACAACATAAAATAATTAACTTTTAGTGATACAGATATATCTGCTTAACTGATATGTCGCAATATTTTAATATTTCTGAAGAATTGCTTGAACAAAAAACCGATTGAATTTTTATATTCAATCTTAATGCCGTAAATAAACAGGTTTTAACGCAACATCCCATAGTCTTTTTTTACTCTGTTTATTCATATCTTGGCCTTTCTGTATGATTAAAATATTTAAAATTTATAAAAATATAAAAAATATTGATTTAAAGATATTTCTGTGATATAATTTTTAAGCGTATTTAAAAAATTTTAATCTTACCGAAATGACAGTATGGAGGAAATATGAAGAAAGACAAATTAAAGCCTATGCTTTTCAGCGTTATGAAAGGCTACAACACCGAACAGCTTGTAAAGGATATTGTTGCAGGTATCATAGTTGCCATAATTGCTCTTCCTCTTTCGATTGCGCTTGCATTGGCATCAGGCGTGGGACCTGAAGAGGGTATTTACACAGCAATAATTGCAGGATTTATAATTGCGCTTTTGGGCGGAAGCCGTGTGCAGATAGCCGGACCTACTGCGGCATTTGCAACAATAGTTGCCGGAATAGTAGCAAAAAACGGCATGGACGGTCTTATGATTGCTACAATTATGGCAGGTATTATCCTCATAATAATGGGGCTTTTGAGATTGGGTAATCTCATCAAATTTATTCCGTATACCATAACAACAGGCTTTACAGCAGGTATCGCCGTAACAATTTTTATAGGTCAGATAAAGGATTTTTGCGGAATTACATATCCGGAAGGGTTAAAACCCATTGAAACCATGGAAAAGATTGAGGCTCTTTTTAAATCAGCATCAACCTTCAATTATCAGGCATTGATTGTGGGTGCGGTGTGCCTTGCGATTTTGTTTATCTGGCCGAAGATAAGCAAAAAAATACCCGGCTCTCTTGTTGCGGTTATAGTTGGCATATTAATGGTCAAGGGTTTTGGAATGAATGTAAATACAATCGGTGATTTATATACCATACGAAGCGGATTCCCGTCAATGAAATTCCCGGCTTTCAATTTTGGTATGATAGTGACATTGCTTCCCGACGCGTTTACAATTGCAATTCTTGCCGGTATAGAATCACTTTTATCCTGCGTTGTGGCAGATGGTATGATTAACTCGCACCACCGATCAAACATGGAGCTTGTTGCTCAAGGTGTAGGAAATATAGGCTCGGCAATGTTCGGCGGTATTCCGGCAACAGGAGCAATAGCCAGAACTGCCGCAAACATAAACAATGGCGGACGCACGCCTATTGCAGGCATTGTTCACTCGCTGGTGCTGGTGCTTGTATTACTTGTGTTAATGCCCTATGCCGAATGGATTCCCATGCCTGCTATTGCGGCAATACTTTTCTCGGTAGCATATAATATGTGTCAGTGGAGAGTGTTTGTGCATCTGTGCAAAACTGCACCAAAAAGCGATATATTGGTTCTTGTGGTAAGCTTTGCACTTACGGTTATATTCGACCTTGTAATAGCAATAGAAGTAGGTCTTGTCATGGCTTGCATTCTGTTTATGAAGCGAATGAGCGACGAATCGGAAGTCAAGGGCTGGAAGTATTACGATGCGGATAGCGACCCGGACGGTCAGGAATTAAAAGAAATCTCCGACCATATAAGAGTATATGAAATAAACGGTCCGATGTTTTTCGGCGATGCGGATATTATTGCAGAAATAACAACAAAGAAGTTTACAAGATGCCTTGTGATAAGAATGAGAGGTGTTCCGGCGCTCGACATAACTGCGCTGAATGCTTTGGAAAATCTGTGGAGACGTTGTAAAAATAAAGGCATTACCGTTATATTCTCCCACGTTAATGAGCAACCTATGAAAATGATGGAAAAGGCAGGATTTATAGAAAAGGTGGGTGCAGAAAACTTCTGTGCCAACATTACCGCCGCACTTGACAGAGCAGAAAAATTATAAATCGTTTAATGTAAAAGTGAAACTTCGGGAGCGTGTGAAAAAAGTCTGTAAAATTGAATCCTTCTATGATAGAATATAAATAATATTGTAGGGGTATTTTTTCACAGACTTTTTTTAACACTCTCGCCACATAATTGTGCTCTTTGATTACAAATTATTCGTTTGATTTTTCAGTTTTAACAACTGCTTTAAGGTTAAAATCAGGTACAGAACCCGAAAGTATTTCCACTTCCGCCTCTTCCACCTCATACTTATTATTTGCAGAATAAATCTTTAACTCATCATATCCAAGATTAAACGTAACCGTTTTTTCCTCGTAAGAATTAAAAAACACTTTTCTAAAAGCCTTTAATTCTCTGCACCGTCTTCTTACTGAATTACCTCTTCCGTGAATGTAAATCTGTATGGTCTCCTTTCCGGGAATCGATGAATTGTTTTTAACAGTAACATCAACCAAAAATTCATTTTTCCTGATTTTTTTCACATTCATTTTTTCATAAATGAATTTTGAATATGAAAGTCCATATCCGAAAGGATAAAGTGTCCTTCTTTTATAATCTGCATATGTATTTGAGCAAAATTCATCATCATTAATGCCGTCCTCACCTATTTTGTTATAATATGCGGGAAGACAAGCGTGCGAATATGGAATTGAAACAGAAAGCTTACCCGATGGATTTGTCTTTCCTGTTATTATATCGCAAATTGCTTCAGCTCCCTGCTGACCCGGATACCATGCCGTCAAAACAGCATCAGAAATTTCACACACTCTTGTTATTTCATAAGGACGCCCCTGAATAAGAAGTGCAATAATCGGTTTATTCAATTTGCTAAGCCTTTCCATAAGTTCAACCTGATTTCCGGGGAGCAGGATTTTTGCAACATCTCTTCCCTCACCGCAGTCAAGAAATCCCTTTGTAGACACTGCGGCACCGGTTTTTGTATCATACTGTGTATCAATTAACGCTCTTGCGCTGCTACCGCCAAGCGTAACAAAAATAACATCACTTTTTTTGGCAATGCTTATTGCATTTTCAAAATCATCATTATTTCCTTCAAAACTCCATCCGTTTGTAAATTCAACCGAGGAAAAGGTGTTTTCAAAAATTTCCTTAATTGTTTTTCCCTCGCCGTCTTTTCTAATAGAGGTATAATCACCAAGCTGGTAATATAAATTATCGGCATGAGCTCCTATAAGTGCAACTTTCTTGTCTTTTGATAAAGGAAGAATATCATTATTTTTAAGCATTACAACAGATTCCGACGCGGATTCGTAAGAGAGCTTTTTTTGAATTCCGTTGTCAAGATAAGCTACCAATTCATTGTTTTCTTCAAGATACGGATTATCAAAAAGTCCAAGTTCAAATTTTTTGATTAAAATTCTCATTACCGCTTCATCAATAAGCTCTTCTTTTATATATCCGCTTTCGCATGCCTTTATAAGATTCAAATAAGCACCATTATCTGCAAGGCTTAAGTCAATACCTGCCTCAAGTGCAGTACAACTTCCCTTCAAGTCATCATATCCCATATATTCAAACATTCTGCGCACACCGAACCCATCAGAAAGTACAATACCTGAAAATCCGATTTCATCTCTTAAAATATTTCGGATAAGATGCTTATTTGCATGACACGGTATGCCATCAACAGCATTGTACGCAGCCATAATTACATCTGCGCCGGCTTTTACAGCCTTTTCCACTGCGGCAAGATGTATTTCATGTAGTTCGCGATTTCCGACATTAACCTCGGCAGTATTAATACCTCCAAAGCAATCACCTGTTGCACAGTAATGCTTACAGCATACAAGAACGTTTTCCTCTTTTATGCCTTCCACAGCACTTTTGGCATATTGCGATACAAGATACGGATCTTCAGAAAAGAATTCTTCACATCTACCCCATCTTGGGTCTCTTGCAATATCAAACATTGTGACAAATGCAATATGATTTGCAGAAAGTCTTATTTCCTTGCCGACGGACTTCATAACTTTTTTATATAGTTCAGGATTAAACATACACCCCATACCAATATTAGTCGGAAACATTTCACTTCCCAAAGCCTGAACTCCATGATTTGCCTCAACTTCAATAAGAACAGGAATTTGAATATGTGAATTTTCCAAAACATATTTTTGCAGCATATTGGCAACCTTAACTCTCTGATGAGGTTCTATGCCTATTCCCCAGCCTTTTTTAGTCCACGGGCAGGAACGCAAAATATTGCTGATTGCTCCCATTGCTCCGTATTCGTTTATAAAATTTTTAAACGAATTATTAAAATTAAAATTTTCTCCGTCTCTTTCATAACAATTATAACCCGAAACCGTTTGAGAAAGTTGAGCAACTTTTTCTTTAAGCGTCATTTTTTTTAAAAGTTCTGATGCAAATATCTTTTCCTTGCCCATTTTTAATATTCACTCCTTCAGATTTTTTCAAATTTTATGAATTCAGACGAAAAGTCACAGTTATTGTAATTAATTCTAATTCCTTTACTCATAAGAAAACTCCCGCTGTACTTTTCATCGGTAACAAGTTCGGAAGTTACGGCATTGCTTGAATTTACTGAATAAGTAACGCTTGTTCCATCAGCAAAATCATCATCGAAAATCACCATTTTTTCCTCGTATATTTTTGCAAACCCAATGAAAGAAAACATACGGCTTACTAAACATACAATCAACATAACCGCAACAATTCGCATTTTTTCATTTTAGCATCTCCTTTAAAATATTATAATAGATTAATATATTTCCGGGTGCTTTTTGTGTATTGCATATAAACATTGTAAAGTTTATTAAAAAAATTGTAAATGCACTATATGTGCATTTTATACTTTATGTCACAAAATAATTGACTTTTTGTAAAAATAAATATATAATTCAGCTGAGGTGATTATATGTTTGACCAAGAAAAATTTCTTGTTACGGAAATACAGTCTGCTATTTATTGCATTTCGGATAAACCTGTTCCAAACAGAATGTATTATCCGGGAAATTTAGCATATTATGAGATTGCATACCGTTTGAGCGGCGAGAATGTTTCTGTATTTAACGGCAAAAAACTATATAATTTTCCCGGTGTTGTCGAGTTTCTCCCCAAGGGGATTAAAGGTGCAAAATACTATGTAGAAAAAATTACTGACGGAGAAACTATAAATATATTTTTTGACACAAATTTTCATCTTCCGAACGAACCGCTTATTATTGACACCTCATCCGATTCAAAGTTAAAAAGCCTTTTTCAAAAATTATATCAGGTGTGGATTACAAAAAATGACGGTTATTATTTGAAATGTATGTCAATATTCTATAAAATTCTATATCAAATCGAATATCAAATTAAGAAAAACGACAGAGTATATTTGCCGAATAATCTTTTTCAAAAAATAGAGAAAGGTATTGATTACATACACAAAAATTGTTTTGACGAAAAGTTATCGTACACGTATTGTTCAGAAATCTGCAATATAAGCTATTCATATTTTAAAAGGCTGTTCCTAAAAAAATTCAATATGACTCCATCGGAATATGTCACAAGTTTAAGAATGAATTACGCCTGCGAGCTGCTTATAACAAGACGTTATTCTGTAACCAGCATTTCAGAAATGATAGGATATAAAAATGTGTACTATTTCAGCAAGGTTTTCAAAAAAACTTTTGGAATTACACCTACAGAATATCAGAATATGAATTAAAAAGCTTTGAAAATATAAAAATAGAAAATATAGCAATCGACTATAAAAATCACACATCTGCCGATGGAATAATAACAAAAATTACGGACGAAAAAGGTTTTTCAAAAGAGTTTTGGGCAGACGATACGATACTGCTTGAAAAAAAGCGATAAAAATAATGTTTCCTATTGCAAACCTGATTTAATTGTGATATAATATAAAAAAGCGTTTTTAACACCTCAGCCCCCTAACCCCCAATCTTGGGGGGCAGAATGGTTCGCTTTTTTGAAACAAGCTGATTGCGCACTTCTCGCGCGCAATTTCATATGTTATAAAAAAAGAATACTGAACGGGAGCTTGTGTTACAGGCTGAGAGGAAGGTATAACCTTCGACCGAGAACCTGATTTGGATAATGCCAACGTAGGGACGCCTGATACACAGTTGTCGGGAGGAACAAATAAAAAACGGAAGTTGCCAAATCGGCAGCTTCTTTTTTTGTGCAAAATTTCGGAGGTGAAAGCAAATGGTAAAAATTAACGGAGAAAATTTAGATATTGACGGGAAAACGGTAGCGCATTATCTTGTTTTTGCAGGCTATGATACAAAACGCGTGGCAGTTGAACTAAACGGCAATATTGTTCCTAAAACGCAATACGAAGAAACAATACTCAAAAACGGTGACAGCGTTGAAGTTGTAAGCTTTGTGGGAGGCGGCTGATATGATACCCGAAAAAGAAGAATGGATAAAAGCCTTAATCAACAGGCATGGCGCCGAACTGCAAAATAAATTTCTCTCTGCCACTGTTGCGGTGTGCGGTCTTGGCGGCCTTGGTTCCAATATTGTCACTGCGCTTGCCCGAGCAGGCGTCGGCAAGCTTATACTCATCGACTTTGACCGTGTGGATATAACAAATCTGCACCGTCAGCAATACAAGGCAGGACAAATCGGTATGTATAAAACCGAGGCTTTATCAGAAAACATTAAAGAAATTTCACCCTATACCGAGGTTGAAACGCATACTGTAAAAATAGACGAAAGCAATGCAAATAAATTGCTCAAATCCGCCGATATAATTTGCGAAGCTTTTGATAAACCGGAATACAAGGCTATGCTGGTAAATTTTGTTTTGGAATTTATGCCGGATAAGTATATTGTTTCAGCCTCCGGTATGGCAGGCATAGCAAGCGCCAACAGCATACATACAAGAAAGCTTTCAAAAAGATTTTATCTGTGCGGAGATGAGGTAAGCGATGTGTCAGAAAGCACCGCTCTTTTATCGTCACGGGTAATGCTTTGCGCCGCACATCAGGCGCATACCGTTCTGCGTATTTTGGCAAATGAATTTGAAGCATAAAGAAAGAAGGAACATCAAATGAACAATGACAAACTTATTATCGGCGGTCATGAATTTAATTCCCGCTTTATTCTCGGTTCGGGCAAATACTCTCTTAACCTTATCGAAGCGGCAGTTAAAGATGCCGGTGCGGAAATTATAACTCTGGCGGTTCGCCGTGCGAATACAAAGGAAAAGGAAAGTATTCTGGATTATATCCCCGAAGGCGTTAC
The DNA here is from genome assembly GCA_022769845.1 of Oscillospiraceae bacterium. Lineage (GTDB taxonomy): Bacteria > Bacillota > Clostridia > UMGS1810 > UMGS1810 > Qingrenia. The sequence goes on along the minus strand of JALEIO010000202.1, from coordinate 718 downwards.
TCTTCTTCCCAATACAAGCGGAGCAAGAAATGCAGAGGAAGCGGTAAGAATTGCACATCTCGCCCGCGAGCTTGGCTGCGGCAATTTTGTAAAAATTGAAATTATGCGCGATTCAAAATATCTTCTTCCCGATAATCAGGAAACAATTAAGGCTACACAAATTCTTGCAAATGAAGGATTTATTGTTATGCCCTATATGTATCCCGACTTAAACGCGGCACGCGACCTTGCGGCGGCAGGTGCGGCAACCATAATGCCCCTTGCTGCGCCGATAGGCTCAAACAAAGGGCTTTCTTCAAAGGACTTTATTCAGATACTCATTGACGAAATAGATTTGCCGATTATTGTTGACGCAGGCATCGGCAAACCCTCGCAGGCTTGTGAAGCTATGGAAATGGGTGCGGCGGCTATTATGGCAAATACTGCGCTTGCAACAGCGGGCAACCTTTCTATGATGGCGTCTGCGTTCCGTCTGGCGATTGAAGCAGGCAGAAAAGCCTATCTTTCAGGACTTGGCAGAGTGCTTGCCCGAGGAGCCTCCGCATCCGACCCGCTCACAGGATTTCTGCGTGATTAAGGGGGCATTAAAATGGAAAATCAATTTTTTGTCGACTCATCACATTTATCAGCCGAAGCACTGGAAAAAAAGCACCGCGATGAAACAGACCCGTCATACCGCACAAATCATATGGAATATTTGCCCGGAATGGAAAAAATC
>JALEIO010000180.1 GCA_022769845.1 Oscillospiraceae bacterium | reverse complement strand
AAAAAAGAAGCGATTGAAAATGAGATAAAGCGTGCAAAGTCTACTGTTATTGCGCCGAGTGATGAGGTTAACTCGCTTTTGGAAAGTGTCGGAAGCTCGCCTATAAAATCAGGCGTTCACCTTTGCGAGCTTGTAAAGCGTCCCGAGCTTGATTACGAAATTCTATCTCCGATTGATAAAAATCGTCCGAGCCTTGACAAATATGTCGCGGAGCAGGCATATATTCAGTTAAAATACGAAGGTTATATCAAAAAGCAGATTGAACAGGTGGAGCAATTTAAAAAGCTTGAAAACAAGAAAATCCCCGAGGATATCGACTTTTCGCAAATTCACGGACTGCGCCTTGAGGCACGTCAGAAGCTTGCGAAATTTAAGCCTCATTCAATCGGTCAGGCGTCGAGAATTTCGGGTGTTTCGCCGTCCGATATCAATGTTTTGCTGATATATTTGTCGCGTTAGGAGGAATTTTTATCAATACTATTAAGGATTTAATTTTAGATAACACCGATGATTTTTGTAGGTTTTACTCGCTTTTGACAGAGTGGAACGAAAAAATTAATCTTACTGCCATAACAGAGGAATACGACGTTGCAACAAAGCATTTTCTCGATTGCAAAGCGATATTTGACTATGTGAATTTTGACGGCGGCGAGCGAATAATAGATGTTGGCTGCGGTGCGGGATTTCCGTCGGTTGTTATGGGAATAACCGACCGAAGACTTAAAATTACAATGCTTGATTCGCTTAATAAAAGAATTAATTTTTTAAATGAAGTTGTAAAAAGCTTAAAGCTTGAAAATCTTTGCGCGGTGCACTCTCGTGCGGAGGATTTGGCAAGATTGACGGAGCATAGGGAGCAATACGATTTTGCAGTGTCGCGCGCGGTCGCCAATCTTTCTTCTCTTTCGGAATTATGTCTGCCGTTTGTTAAGGTGGGGGGATACTTTGTTGCATTTAAAGGGCCTAATGTTTCCGAGGAAATAGAAAATGCAAAAAATGCGGTAAAAATTCTCGGCGGAAAAATTGAAAAGGTTGTAAATTACGAAATTCCAACCACAGATTTAAAGCATAATCTTGTTTTTGTAAAAAAGATATCAGCTATTTCGCCACGTTTCCCCAGAAAGAGCCCGAAACCGATAAAAGAGCCGTTGAAATAAGGTGTTTCACGGCTTTTTTTGTTGTAATTTTACGAACGATTTTATTTCCATTTTTTGTAAAAGTGTGATATTATAATTATATAATTTTACAAATGAGGTGGATTTTATGGAAGGATTTTTTTCTTCGGGTAAAGCAAAGAATATCAAGGCAAATGTAATTGAAATACCCATTGATAAGGTGCGCCCCAATCCTTATCAGCCGCGAAAGGTATTTGACGCTGCGTCGATATATGAGCTTGCGGAGTCGATACGGGAATTCGGCGTTATACAGCCGATTTCGGTGCGAAAGGCGGCAAAGGGAGCATATGAACTTATTGCCGGGGAAAGGCGTCTTAGGGCGTGCACATATTTAAAATTGCCGAAAGTGCCTGCCATTATTGTTGATTTAAACGACAATGACAGCGCGGTGGTTGCGCTGATTGAAAATCTTCAGCGCAAAAACTTAACTTTTTTTGAGGAGGCGGAAGCTTATTTTCATCTTATCACCGAGCATGGACTGACGCAGGAGGAGCTGTCGAAAAAGGTCGGAAAAAATCAGTCAACCGTTGCAAACAAACTGCGCTTATTAAAGCTTCCGAAAGCAGTTAAGGAGCTTATTAAAGAAAACGGACTTACCGAGCGGCATGCGCGTGCGCTTTTAAAGCTTCCGGACGAAAAGCTTCAGCGCTCGGTGGCGCAAAGAATTGTCAAAAACAATTACAATGTTAGTGAGAGTGAAAAAATAATTGAAAACATTCTTGCTAAATTATCGGGCGAAGCAAGCGCGAAAAAGCCTATAAAAACTGCGGTTTTAAAGGATGTCCGTATTTTTGCAAACACCATAAAAAAGGCTGTCAGCGTTATGCGCGAGTCGGGCATAGACGCAGTTTCCATTCAAAACGAAGGTGACAAATTTTATGAGTATATTATAAAAATCCCGAAAAAATGCAGTTTGTGATTGACATTTGAGTGCATAAGTGATAGAATTAATACATTCAGAGCAGACGTTAAGCGTGAAGTGTTAAAGAATGGGAGTAGAGTCTTTAAACGAAAAGATTTTTCTTGCGATTTAACGTTCCATCCACTGTATGTATTAATTTTATATGTACTTTGTTTGCTCCTGCTTTAAATAAGAAAGGGAGTTTTTTTATGCAAAAAAATGTTACGAGAAAATTGGTGTTTACCGCGCTTTTGGTAGCGGTTACGGTGGCGCTAAAGTGCACGGTGAGCGTTATGCTGCCGTTTGCGGGTGCCGGCGGAATGAGAATTTCGCTGTCGGTGTTTTTTTCAAAGCTTCCTGCGCTTTTGTTCGGACCTTTAATGGGCATTATGTCATCGGTTTTAAATGATGTAATTCCGATGTTTATAAAGCCGGACGGCGCCTACATACCGCTTCTTACAGTTACGGCGGCATTGGGCGGCTTTATTTGCGGATTTTTGTGGAAAAAGGCGGACAAAATAAATGCTGCGAAATTTAAAAAAATATTTTTGGCGGCAGTGATATTTTTAGGAATTGTCGGCATAATTAACTGCATTTTTGTAACGTTTTTTGAAACAAACGCATATACTGCAGTGATAAAATCAATGGGCGAAAAACGCTATTGGTTTGTGACGTGGGGACTTATTGCGGCTTCGCTTGCCGGCGCGGCGATTTTTGCGTTTGACAGTATTGTGTTGCGAAAAAATCCCGGTTTTGATGAAAACTTTATAAAGATTTTATTGGTGCTGCTTGTTTCAAATATTACCGTAACAACTCTCAACACGTTTGTTTTACGTATGTTTATACCGGCTCTTAACAAACTTGCATTTTTTGTTTTTTTCATTCCGCGGCTTATCGAGGAGATAATAGCAACAGTTATTCAGGCATATGCAAGCGCGTATTTTTTGAAGCTTATATCGAAAATAAACATTTTAAAAAATATTGATTAAAAATTTAAAAAATGTAAAAAATACTATTGAAAATGTTTTTTTTATATGCTATACTTATTTTGCGCAAGATGAATAACATCTTTAGCATTTACCCTGCTTAGTGCGTGAATTACGGATTATATTTTAACCAACACATCTAAAACGGAATTCTGACTCTTCTTGCGGCTGTAGACCACGCCCGTACACAAAATTTTGTGTACGAGTAAGCGAGGGAACAATAAACAAGAAGGCAGTTGTCCACCTGTTTAATTACAGGTTAGAAATGTATCCTGCGGTCATTTGACCACTTTACGGCTCGGTGGGGGGTATTTAAAAATTTGCAGCCAGACCTTTTTGGGTTTGGCTGTTTTGATTTATTTTACAAATGCTGAATATTTTTACTTTTCATTTCCAATATTAACATTGGGGTGAAAAAGAGTGAAAAAATTTTTGAAATTTGCACTAATAGGCATTACGGTCGGTCTTTGCAACGGACTTTTCGGCTCGGGCGGCGGAACGGTTGCCGTGCCTTGTATGGAAAAATTTTTAAATCTTCCGAAAATAAAGGCGCACGCAAGCGCGATTGCAATAATTTTGCCGCTTACCGTTGTCAGCATATTTTTTTATACACAAAAAGGTTTTTTTGATTTTCCTTTGGTTTGGCAAACTTCTCTCGGCGGTATATTTGGCGGCGCAATCGGCGCGTTTATACTTAAAAAATTAAAACCGTATATAATCGCACGCATTTTTGGGGTGTTTTTGATTATCGCCGCGGTAAGGATGGTGTTTTAAATGATAATTTCCATTCTTGCAGGACTTTTGTCGGGAGTTATAAGCGGTATGGGAATAGGCGGCGGGGCGGTGCTTATTCCGGCTCTTACCTTCTTTTTAAAAATAAATCAGCACGTTGCTCAATGCACAAACCTATACTATTTTATACCGACGGCGTGCGTGGCGCTTGCAATTCATATAAAAAACAAAAACGTTGCCTTTAAAACCGTTTTTCCGATACTTATTTTCGGCGTTATCGGAGCGGTTTTAGGCTCTTTTATTGCGGTTAATATATCCACAAAACTGCTTAAAAGGATTTTTGCCTGTTTTTTATTTTTGATGGGCATAAATCAGCTTATGACAAAAAAACAATCTTAAGGGGCGATTTATTGTGACGCAAAATCCTGTTTATAATCCTAAATTTGAACTGTTCAAAAGAGTGGCTATGGGAAAAAATATCGGCGTTTTGGGCATTGGCGTAAGCAATTTGCCGATAATAAAAATGTTAAATAATCTCGGCGCATATGTAACGGCGTTTGACAGACGCACGGCGGACAAATTTGATGAAGAAACGCTTAAAATGCTTAAAGAAAATACAAAAAACTTAATTTTGGGTGACGATTATCTCGATAGGCTCGACAGTATGGAGATTATCATAAAAACGCCGGGAATACATCCTGACACTCCGCAGCTTTTAAGAGCCGCGGAAAAAGGCGCGTTTGTAACGAGCGAAATGGAGATTTTTTTGAGTGCCTGCCCGTGCAAAACAATAGGAATAACTGGAAGCGACGGCAAAACAACCACAACCACGCTTATTTATGAAATTCTTACCGCTGACGGATATAACTGTCACATAGGCGGAAATATCGGAAAGCCGCTTCTTGCAAATGTTGAATTTATGGACCCAAGCGATATCGTAATTTTAGAGCTTTCAAGCTTTCAGCTTCAAAGTATGGGATACAGCCCCGATATTGCAGTTATTACTAATATTGCGCCGAATCATCTTGACTATCACAAGGATATGGACGAATACATCAACGCGAAAAAGAATATATTTTTGTATCAGAATGTAAGCGGAAAGCTTGTTTTGAATATGGAAAACGATATTACAGACTCTTTTGCGCCGCTTTCGTCCGGAGAGGTTATAAAATTTTCGCTTAAAAATAAACCGAGCCACGGCGCATATATTTACAGAGGCAAAATTTATTTTGATGACGAAGCAATTATGAAGGTGTCGGACATAAAGCTTCCGGGCGAGCATAACGTTGACAATTATCTTGCGGCAATATGCGCGGTTCACGGTATGGTGGATAACTCGTCGATTGTCAAGGTTGCAAAAAGCTTCGGCGGCGTTCCGCACAGACTCGAGCTTATAAGAGAATACAAGGGTGTTAAATTCTACAACGATTCCATTGCAAGCTCTCCGACGCGCACAACGGCGGGCTTAAAGTCGTTTGACCAAAAGGTTATACTTATTGCGGGCGGCTACGACAAGAAAATTCCGTTTGACGGATTCGGCGAGATTGTTGTGGACAAAACAAAGGCGGTTATTTTAATAGGCGCAACAGCCAATAAAATTCGCTGTGAGGTGGAAAACACCCTTAAAAAGCGCGGCGAAAGCGAGCCGATAATTGGCTGCGACACCCTTGAGGAGGCGGTTAAATCGGCGTTTGCGCTCGCGGACGTAGGTGATATTGTGCTTCTGTCTCCCGCCTGCGCAAGCTTTGATATGTTCAAAAACTTTGAGGAGCGCGGCAATGCGTTCAAAGACATTGTTGCACTTCTCGGAACAGAGGAATAATTTATGATTGCACAAAATATAAAAAAATTATCCGATTTATGCGGTGTATCGGGAAACGAATATGTTGTTGCGGACGCAGTTAAATCTATGTTTGAAAAATACTGCGACGACGTTTATATTGACGCGATGGGAAGCGTTATCGGCATAAAAAAAGGGGCGGACAGCTCGAAAAAGGCTATGATTGAGGCTCACATTGACGAAATCGGGCTTATGGTTACAAAAATTACCGATGACGGATTTTTAAAATTTACCAATATCGGCGGCATTGATATGCGTATTTTGCCGGGAAACGAGGTTACCGTTCACGGCAAAAAAGACCTTTTCGGAGTTGTGGGTGCAATTGCGCCGCACCTTCTTTCTGCCGAGGAATTATCAAGCGTAATTCCAAAAGAAAAGCTTTTTATCGATGTAGGACTTTCAAAAGATGAGGCGCAGAGGATTGTCAGTGTGGGCGATACGGTAACTTTTAAATCGTATCCTACTTATCTTGGAAAAAAATGTTATGCGGCAAAATCTCAAGATGATCGGACAAGTATCTGCGTGCTTTTAGAGGTTTTAAAGGAGCTTGAAAATGTATTGCTGCCGTTTGATTTATACATTGTCGGCGCGGTTCAGGAGGAGGTAGGACTTCGCGGAAGCGCTACTGTTACTTACGGTATTGACCCCGATTTTGCGGTTGCGATAGATGTTTGCCACGGCGAAACTCCCGACGCTTCGGATTCTGTATTTCCGCTCGGCGGCGGAACTGTTTTTGAAGTAGGACCTAATATTTCAAAAAAGCTTGCAAAAAACATAATTAAAGCTATGGATGAAAATAACATAAAATACAGCATTGAGGCCTGCGGCGGCAATACGGGAACAGATGCGTGGGCAATGCAGATTTGCAAAAACGGCGTTCCGACGGCGCTTTTTTCGATTCCGCTTCGGTATATGCATACGCCGTACGAAACGGTTTGCATTGACGACGTTAAAGAAACCGCAAATGCAATATGCGCATTTTTAAAATCACTTAAAAAGGCAGGTGACGCCTTATGCTGAAATTTTTGACCGAAACAAACGCCGTTTCGGGCGATGAAGATTTGCTCTCTATGTTTATCCTAAACGAAATAAAGCCGTATGCGACAGACATTACGGTAGATTCTATGGGAAATATAATCGCATTTAAAAAAGGTAAACGCGATAGCAAGCTTGTTCATATGGCCGCGGCGCATATGGACGAAGTTGGATTTATAATTACAAAAATTGAGGAAAACGGATTTTTGAAATTTGAGGAAGTCGGAGGTATAAGCGACCAAATTCTTCTTACGCAGCGCGTTGAAATCGGCGAAAAAAAGATAAACGGCATTATTGGCGTCAAAGCGGTACATCTTCAGAGCAAGGACGAGAGAAAAAGCCTTATTAAAATGAAAAATATGTATATAGACATTGGCGCAAAAAACAAAGAGGATGCTCAAAAACGTGTTAAAGTAGGAGATTATGTAAGCTTTTGCTCAAAATATACCGAGTTCGGCAGCGGCAAAATTAAGGCTAAAGCGCTGGATGACAGAGTGGGGGTTTACACTCTCTTAAATCTTATAAAAGATGATTATGATGAGGATATTTACTTTTGCTTTACTGTTCAGGAGGAAGTAGGGCTTCGCGGTGCAAAAATTGTTTCACACAGGCTTTGCGCCGATACCTGTCTTGTTTTGGAGGGCACCAACGCAGCAGATGTTGACGGTGTTCCCGAGTACAAAAAAGTGACAAAGCTCGGAGACGGTCCTGCACTTTCCATTATGGACAGAGCGTCCATTTCAAATAAAAAATATAATGATTTCATAGAAAGCGTTGCGAAAAAAGAAGGGTATAAATATCAATACAAAAAAACCGTAATGGGCGGCAATGACGCAGGCAGCATTGCAACGGCGGCAAACGGTTGTGCAACGGCGGTTATTTCGCTTCCGACGCGATATATTCACTCGCCGATAAGCGTTGCGCAGAAAAGTGATATTGACGATATGGTTACACTTGCAAAGGGTGTGCTTAAAAATCTTCACAAATTTGATTTTGATACGAAAGTGAGGTTTTAGATTATGAAGCTTTTGAAGAAACTTTCCGAAGCGTATGCCGTTTCGGGTGATGAGGGCGGCATTTGTGCTTTTATTGCAGATGAAATAAAAAATTATGTTGACGAGATTTACACTGACGTTATGGGCAATCTTATCGCGCACAAAAAGGGAAACGGCAAAAAGGTTATGTATGCCGCTCATACTGATGAAATCGGTGTTATAGCCACGCATATAGACGATAACGGTTTTATAAGGTTTGGGTTAATAGGCGGTGTGAATAAGCATTTTTCACTTTTTCAGAGGGTTGTTTTTAAAAATGGCACTGTCGGCATTTTAGCGTATGAGCAAAGTGTTAAGGAAATTAAGGATATTGAAGTCGCAAATATGTATATTGATATTGGAGCTAAAAGCAAAGAGGACGCCGAGAAGAGCGTTTCGGTCGGCGATACGGCTGTTTTTTTGCAAAAGTTTGAGGATTTGGGGAATAAAGTTATCGGCAAGGCGCTGGATAACCGCATCGGCGTTTATGTGCTTATAAAGTCGCTTGAAAACATTAAAAATAGTGAAAACGACTTGTATTTTGTATTTACATCGCAGGAGGAGGTTGGGCTTCGCGGCGCAAAAACCGCTGCATTTTTGATAAACCCCGACTATGCCGTTACGGTTGACGTTACCGATACGGGGGATACACCAAACTGTAAAACTATGGATATTACTCTTGGCGGCGGCGCGGCTGTAAAGATTAAGGATTCGTCTTTTATTGTAAATAAAGAGGTAAAAGAAAAGCTTATTTCGTGCGCGGAAAAAAACGGTATAAAATATCAGCTTGAAGTGCTGGAATCGGGCGGAACGGACGCAGGTGCGGTGCAGCTTGCAAAAAGCGGCATTAAAACCGGCGCGGTTTCTGTTCCTGTGCGATATGTTCACACGCCGTGCGAAATGGCAGATAAAACAGACATTGACAGCGCTGTAAAACTTATTTCTAACCTTGTTTTTTAAAAATATTTGAAAAAAACGTAAATTTTACTTGACAACATAGGATGTTTTGTGGTATTATAATTAAGCACGATAAATTTCGCCGGAGTGGCGGAACTGGCAGACGCCCAGGACTTAAAATCCTGTGGGATTAATTTCCCGTACCGGTTCGATTCCGGTCTCCGGCACCATTGTTGTGCTTGGTTATTTGCCAATTTGTAAAATGGTGCAAAAATTTACCGTATAAATTTATATAATGTATAAATTTATAAAAATTGCCTATAATTTAATATATCGCGGGGTGGAGCAGTCTGGTAGCTCGTCGGGCTCATAACCCGAAGGTCGTTGGTTCAAATCCGGCCCCCGCAACCACTTAAAAACCGCTTAAACACTACGTTTAGGCGGTTTTTATTTTTTTGTCTTGACGAGATTTTCGGTTTTGTACCCCTACGCATACCCCAACTGAATACAATTTGCAAGAAGCTACATTTTTAATCAGAGTGCAGCCCCTTTTCTTTTTGTTCAAATTCATTTTTAAAAAATGAAGCAATACCTACTGTGCATTTTTTACATGAACAAGATTGTTTACATAAGTCATCTAAGTCTCGATAGAAATGAGCACTATCTTTTTTTATTAGAACAGCCTTGCGTTTCCATATATCATAATCAAAGTCCGAAGTAAGAAAAGAATTTCTTCTTCTGCCATAAACAGAGTTATATATATGAGCTAATACCTTTTTGTAAACATATTCTTTTTTGTTGTTTTTTTCAAGACGTGCTTTTGTTTCCTGCTGTGCACGTGCCGCACATTCTGGACAACAGTAATTTTTATTCGTTTTGTATTCAAACCAAGCTCTACAACCTTTATATGCACATTGTTTTGGAAATCGTGTAGATGTTACTCGGTTACGGAGCATAACATACAGAACCTGTTTTAAGGAAGTATAATGAACTACTGTGTTAAAATTCATATTGTCATCGTGTTCAATTACAATTCTAACTTTATTACACTCATTATTCAGTTCGGATAAGTAATCATCAATAATCCAAAGCAAATCATCGTTTTTAAATTCATTCCACTGTTCAGCACTCATATTGTATTTAGTATATGAATTATTTTTAAACATCTTAATTAGATGTGGGAGAAATTCCGCTTTTTCTGATGTGTCATCATCTATATAATAAAGCATTCCTGCAATATTTTCTTGAAGCTCTCTATAATTTTTTAGATAATCGACTGGGAAATATCCATTAATTTCTTTTGCGTGCTTAACACTATATTCTTGTCTTGTTGCTAATGAACTTTCAAGCAATCCGTATGAAGCTATAAATTTTTTCCATGAAGAAGATGTATTACAATTTAAAAACGCAATTAATACATCATCTTTATTAGAATTATTCAATCCGAGCAATTCATTAGTTATTTTTTCTGTTTTAGGGATAACAGTATTTTTAATAACAGACTTTCCTTTTATAAATTCACATTGATTTCTAAAGTATATTACATCATTATGAATTTCTATATCTGCTATCGCCGGAACATTTGGTATAAATTCATCAATCAACATTTTTATTCACCACACAAAAATAAATTGTACGAACTTGAACGAACATCTATTTTTAGTTCGTATTTTATATTATAATATAGATACACAAGAAAGTCAAGTAAATGCTAAAAAAAGATTTATTTTTGTGTAATTTAGCTTAAGAAAGGAGCAAAAAGCAATGGACGAAAAGAAAGTGCTTACCCGAAAAGAATTTATCAGTATTATGAGGATAAGCGAACCAAAGGCACAAGAGCTGTTAAATTCAAAGGATTTTTACCCGTCTTTCAAGGTCGGGAGGAGAACCCTAATTAACGCAGAGCTATTACAAAAGTGGCTTAATGAACAGTGTCTGAAATACGAAAACAGATAATTCAGCACACAGACGAAAGGAAACAAAAAATGAAAAAAATTAAAAATGATGAAGCACCACCTTCATCGAAGCAGGAACGGGGTGAGAACAAATGCAGAAGTCAGAACAATTCCTGGACATTGATAGTCGGATAAATTGGTTGGATTTTTACAGTCCATACTTGAAAAATCCAAAACCTTGCGGAAAAGACAAAATGCACGCCTGCTGCCCGTTCCACGAGGAGCGACACCCGTCATTTTGGTTTAACACAAAAAACGGTTGCTTCAAGTGTGAGGGGTGCGGAGAAAGCGGAAATGCAACGGTATTTTTATCAAAAATCAAAGGCATAGACCAAAAAGACGCATACAAAGAGCTTTTGGAGCTTGCAGGAATTGACCCGAACAAGCAGTCTGCAAAACCTCAAAAAAAGTCA
>JALEIO010000156.1 GCA_022769845.1 Oscillospiraceae bacterium | reverse complement strand
GAAATTGTGGAGGGCATTAACCAAAAACGTCAGGAACGCGAGGAGTTTATCGCGCAGATTAAAAGCACGCTTAAAACCAGTCTTTCCGAAATAGGCATTGAATGTACCATAGACGGCAGACCTAAACATTTTTACTCAATTTACCGCAAAATGTTTACTCAAAACAAAACTCTTGACCAGATTTATGATTTGTTTGCGGTAAGAATTATCACAAATTCGGTAACCGACTGCTACACTGCTCTCGGACTTGCGCACGAGCTATACAAGCCTATGCCCGGACGATTTAAAGATTATATCGCAATGCCCAAGCCTAATATGTATCAGTCGCTGCACACAACGGTTATAGGTCCCAACGGTACACCGTTTGAAATTCAGATTCGCACAAAGGAAATGCACGAAATTGCCGAAAACGGTATCGCGGCGCATTGGAAATATAAAGGTATTGCCGAAAATGACTCAAACAGCGAGCAAAAGCTTTCGTGGATAAGGCAGCTTTTGGAATTTCAAAAGGATGCAGACAACGAGGAAGAATTTTTGCGCGCGCTAAAGGTTGACCTTTTCACCGACCAGGTATTTGTTTTTACCCCAAAGGGCGACGTCATAAGCTTTCCGGCAGGAGCAACGCCCATTGATTTTGCGTTTAACATTCACAGTGCAATCGGTTATAAAATGCACGGTGCGCGGGTAAACGGCAAAATTGTTCCGCTCGATTATCAGCTTCAAAACGGCGATATTGTCGAAATAATTACCTCAACTGCAATTCACGGTCCGAGCCGCGATTGGATAAAAATTGTTAAAACAAGCCAGGCTAAAAACAAAATCAATCAGTGGTTTAAAAAAGAAAAGCGCGAAGAAAATATTATTCGCGGCAAGGAAATGATTGAAAAGGAAATCAAGCGCCAGGGGTTAAACAGCGCCGAGCTTTTAACCGATGATCACTTGCAGAGTATGTTTAAGCGCTACGGATTTTCTTCGCTGGACGATTTATACAGCGCCGTCGGTTATGGCAGTTTGCCCACATTGAAGGCGGTTTCAAAGCTTAAGGAGGAACACAAGAGAAAATCCGAAAAAAAGGAAATTCCCGTTATATCGTCCGAGGTTTTGTCCGAGCCGCCTAAAATTGCACCCAATGAAAAATCAAGTGCAAAGGACGGTGTAATAGTATCGGGAATTGACAGTTGTCTTATACGATATTCCCGCTGCTGCAACCCTGTTCCGGGAGATAAAATAATCGGATATATCACACGCGGCAGAGGCGTTTCAATACACCGTCAGGATTGTCCGAACATTGCAAACGCTTACAGCAACGCTGACGAAAAAGCGCGTCTTATTGAAGTGGAATGGTCAAAGCACGACCAGACAACATTTACCGCAAACTTAAAAATCGAGGCAAACGACCGACCGGGTATTTTTATCGAAGTTGCAAATGCGGTGGGCGAAACAAAAATTCCGCTTAAAGCAATTAACGCCCGCACAAAAGATACGCTTGCCATTTTTGAAATTACGCTTGAAATTGCTAATATCGAACAGATTGAAAAGGTTGCCAAAAAGCTTAAAAACCTTAAAGGCGTTATAGACGTATCGCGAAGCACCAACTAAAAGGAGTGATAAAATATGAAAATTGAAAAGCTTGTATTGGGTGCGCTGGACACAAATTGTTATATTTTTTATGATGAAAATACAAAGAATGCCGTTATCATAGACCCGGCGGCAGACAGTGACATCATTATTGAAAAAATAAAAGAGCTTAATGTATCGGTAAAATATATCATCATAACACACGCACACATTGACCATATTATGGCGCTTGATGAAGTATATGCCTACACAAAGGCGCCGGTTGTAATTCACGCTGACGATAAAGACGCGTTAAACAACGACGCGTTTAATCTTGCCGTTTATTTTCACACAGTATCTCCAAAGAAAAAAGCAGACATCACTGTAAAAAACGGCGATACGCTTATGCTCGATAACAATGAGCTTAAATTCATTCACACTCCGGGGCATAATAAAGGCAGTATGTGCATACTCTGTGGTGATACGCTCATTTCGGGCGACACTCTTTTTTATATGTCGGTAGGACGAACCGACCACTACGGCGGAAATCAGGAAATGCTGATAAAATCAATTAAAACAAGAATTTTTGTTCTTGATGAAAATACAAAGGTATATCCCGGTCACGGAGATGACACAACAATTAAAAACGAGATAGAAAACAATATATTTGTGAGATAAAATATGAAAATCAAACTTTTGGGAAACATCGAAACCTACGCAGTGCGCGATATAGTACGTCTTTTTGTTCCGATGCAAAAGTACGAATTTGTAAGCGGAACCGATTATGACGTTTTGGCTTCATATGAAAACGGCGAATATTTTGCAGAATACAAAACGGAAAACAAGATTTTTTCATACTCTGTAAAAGATGAAAATTACAGTAAAAACAAGCTTAAATTCTGCCTTTTTAAAGCAATGTCCAAAGCTTTTTTTCAAAAACCGCCTTGGGGAATTTTAACAGGTATTCGCCCCACCAAAACGGTGCGCGAAATGATAGATTTAGGCTATAATGATGAAAAAATTGCACACATCTTAAAAAATGATTTCCTTGTAGATAAAAACAAAATAAACCTTTCGTTGATGTGCGCACATAACGAGAATAAAATTATAAAAAGCATTAAGGATAACACGGTAAGTCTTTATATTTCAATACCGTTCTGCCCTACAAGGTGTTATTACTGCTCGTTTATTTCGCAGTCGCTCGCATATTCAAAAAACCTTGTCGAGCCCTACCTTGAAAGGCTTAAATATGAAATTAAAGAATGTGCTCATCTTTTAAAAAGCTATGGAAAAGTAATTGACAGTGTATATATCGGCGGCGGCACTCCGACAACGCTTTCGGAATATCAGCTTGATGAGTTAATAAATACACTTTATTCTGAATTTGATTTATCTAAAATTCGTGAATTTACCGTTGAAGCAGGAAGACCCGATACAATCAACAAAGAAAAGCTCGCTGTTTTAAAGAAAAACAATGTGGGAAGAATCAGCATTAATCCGCAAACCTTTAATGATAAGACGCTTAAAATTATAGGCAGAAGCCATACTGCAAAAGACGCGGAAGAAAAGTTTTATCTTGCGCGCGAAATGGGATTTAACCATATTAATACCGACATAATTGCAGGACTTTACGGCGAAAATTTTTATGATTTTGAAAAAACGCTTGAAAAAATTCAAAATCTCGACCCCGAAAGCGTAACGGTACACACTCTTTGTGTAAAAAAAGGCTCGTATCTTGCAGAAAAATACGATTATTTCAGTACATCAGCAAACGAAACGCCCAAAATGCTCGATTTTGCCACCGATACGCTTATTAAAAGCGAAAAATTTCCATATTATATGTATCGCCAAAAAAATATGGCGGGAAATTTGGAAAATATCGGCTTTTGCAAAATTAAGTGCGAATGTATATATAACGTTGCAATTATGCAAGAGGTTCAAACAAATGTTGCACTCGGCGCGGGCGCGTCAACAAAGCTTGTTTGCGGTGATAAAATCGAACGCGCGTTCAATGTGAAAGAGGTTTCGGAATATATTAAACGAACAGATGAAATGATAAACAGGAAGATGTCGCTTTTTGAAAATAATATTATTTAAGGCGGTGAAATTATGTCAAAAATTGATATAAGC
>JALEIO010000088.1 GCA_022769845.1 Oscillospiraceae bacterium | reverse complement strand
TAATAAAAGGGCAGGGATAAAAATGAATATGTTGACAACGCTGATTTTAAGCTTTTCGCTTGCGTTTGTGCTGTCCTTTGTGTCCACTCCGCTTGTGCGTAAAATGGCGTTTAAAATGGGGGCTGTTGACGTTCCCGACGGAAAAAGGCGAATACACAAAAAATCCACTCCTTTAATAGGAGGACTTGCAATATTCTACGGCACTTTTATAAGTCTTTTGTGCTTTTACCGCCCTATTGACGACGCTCTTCGCGGTATACTTTTGGGTTCTATTGTCATTGTGGCAATGGGAATTGTGGACGATACGGTTGAGCTTAAACCTAAAAAAAAGCTTTTATTTCAGCTTATTGCGGCGCTGATTGTCGCGCTCAACGGAATAAAGATAACGTATTTGTCAGTACCCGATTTTATTGTTAAAGGCGGAATTTTGCCGCTCGGCTGGGCAAGCATACCCGTAACGGTTATATGGATTGTCGCGGTGACAAATGCTGTTAACCTCATTGACGGTCTGGACGGTTTGGCGGCAGGCGTTTCGTCCATTGCGACCTTTTCGCTGTTCTTTATAGCAATACTTTTGCGCGAGCCGACGGTTGCTATTATTTCGGCGGCGCTTGCGGGCGCGTGCATAGGATTTCTGCCCTTTAATTTCAATCCCGCAAAAATATTTATGGGTGACACGGGAGCGCAGTTTTTGGGATTTATGCTTTCGATAATTTGTATTCAAGGCTTGTTTAAGGGTTATCTTATAATTTCGTTTGTCGCACCGTTTCTGATACTCGGACTGCCGATTTTTGACACGCTTTTTGCCATTATAAGACGCATATGGAACGGTAAGCCTGTTATGAGCGCAGACAGAGGGCATCTTCATCACAAGCTTATGGATATGGGATTTTCGCAAAAACAGGCAGTTGCAATTTTATATATAATAAGCACTCTTTTGGGGCTTACGGCAGTGGTTATGGTAGACAGAGGCGCACAGCAGGCAATTTGGATTGTTGTTTCAATTCTTATTGTGACGCTGTTCAGCATTTATATAACCATTCACCGCGAGAAGGTTGAAAAACAGAGCGGCGACGTTGTTTTCGGCTCGGACAAAAAGGCTGAAAAGAAAGACGAAATCGCTGAAACTAACATTGAAAATACACAAATTTCTGACGGTAAAGAAGGAGAAGAAAATAATGATTAAGGTTATGACGGTATTCGGAACCCGTCCCGAAGCTATAAAAATGGCTCCGCTTGTAAAAGAGCTTGAAAAAAATGAAAACATTGACTCGATAGTTGCGGTTACCGCGCAGCATAGGCAAATGCTTGACCAGGTGCTGGAGATTTTTGATATTACGCCCGACTATGATTTGAACATTATGAAAGACAGACAAACACTTTTGTCCATAACAACAAACGCGCTTACCGGTCTTTATGAGGTTATAAACGAAGCAAAGCCCGATATTGTTCTTGTTCACGGTGATACCAGCACTACCTTTGTGGGTGCCCTTGCGGCGTTTTACAATCAGACAAAGGTCGGACACGTTGAGGCAGGACTTCGCACATATGATAAATACTCGCCGTATCCCGAAGAAATGAACAGACGTTTAACCGGTGCGATTGCTGATTTGCATTTTTCGCCCACCGTTGCAAACAGAGAAAATCTTATCAAGGAAAATGTTGACCCCAAAAATATTTTTATAACGGGCAACACTGTAATTGACGCATTAAAATCCACTGTAAAAGACGATTACAAATTTAAAGACGAATTCTTAAATAAGGTTGATTTCAATTCTAAAAAAGTTATTCTTATGACGGCTCACCGAAGAGAAAACCTTGGAAAACCGCTTGAAAATATTTGTATGGCGGTAAAGGAAATTGTAGAAAATCACAATGACGTTGAGGTGGTTTATCCTGTGCATCTTAATCCTGCCGTGCGCGAGGTTGCAAACAGGGTTTTGGGCGGTATGAATAGGGTTCATCTTATAGACCCGCTTGATGTTGTGGATATGCACAACGCAATGCACCGCTGTTATATGGTTATGACCGATTCGGGCGGACTTCAGGAGGAGGCTCCGAGTCTTGGAAAGCCTGTTATAGTTCTTCGCACCGAAACCGAGCGTCCTGAGGCGGTTAAGGCGGGTACGGTTATAATGGGCGGTATCAAGAAGGAAAACATTGTTAAATATGCGACCGACCTTATATGTGACGGCGAATTTTACAAAAAGATTTCAAAAACGGCAAATCCTTACGGTGACGGTACGGCTTCCAAACGCACTGTTGACGCAATACTTTATCATTTTGGATATCTTAACGAGCGTCCCGAAGATTTAAAAGTAGATTAATACTATTTTATGCGAAAACAGAATTGAGCAGCGTTTTTAGCTCTTTTATATAAATCCAAATGATAAAACTGGGCACAAAAGTTTAGTTGTCAAATAACTGTTAAGATTTGGTAAAATTTGTTGACAAAACGCTTTTAGAGGTGTAAAATGAATAGAAAACATAAAAGTTTAAAGGCTTTTGCGTATGTTACGCAGCTTGGTTTTAACATTATCACACCCGTAATTTTGTGCATAATTATTTCATTATATATAAAAAATAAGTTTAATCTGGGTGATTACGCTGTCGTTGCAGGAATAATAATCGGCTGCGGTGCAGGATTTATGAGCCTTATAAATTTTATAAAATATGTTGAAAATGAAAATAAAAAGGATATGTAACTAAAAATTCTTTAAGTGAGATTTAGCTCTCATTTAAAACGTCTAAAATGACGGGGATTAGGCCCCTTGTTGAAAAAGAAAAGGGTGATTTTCTGATGTTATCCGAAGTTGTTGTTTACGAGCTTAAACGAATGGCAATAGGTCTTTTAATTGCCGCGGCGGTAAGCTTTGCGGTATTTTGCTTTATTTTTGGATATGAAAATTCAATACTTTTAGGTACGCTTTTCGGCGCTGCTGTTGCGTTTTTAAACTATTTTTTTCTTGCTGTTTATATTGAACGAAGCGTAAAGAAAAATAAAAACGCGGCGCTTTCCGCAATGGGCGGCGGATACTTTTTGAGAATGGTTTTTATCGCTGTTATGATTTATTTGGCGATTAAAAGCAATTATATAAATCATTGGGCAATGATTGTTCCGCTTGTTTTTCCCAGAATAATCATTATGATTTTATCGGCAATGGACAGCCGAAAAAGGAGGGTGCAGGAGGAATGAACATTGAGGTAAACGGCCCGAAAATTGTATTTACTATTCCGATTTTCGGAGGAATAAACGTAACCGAAACAGTGGTAAACAGCTGGTACATTATGGCGTTTATCGTCATTATGTCAATATATCTCACACACGGATTAAGAGTAAAAAAACCGAGTAAAAAACAGGTTGTTGCGGAAAAGCTGTATCTTATGATTCACAATCTTGTAACTGATGTTATGGGAAAAAAATTTGAAAACTTTGTTCCATATATCGGCGCGCTTTTTACACTTTCAATTTTAGGAAGCCTGTCCAGCCTTCTCGGTATGCGACCGCTTACGGCGGACTTAAGCACCACGCTTGGCTGGGCGCTTATAACTTTTATGATGGTGCAGATTACAAACATTCGCACAAACGGTTTTTTGGGATACTTAAAGTCGTTTACACAGCCTGTTGCGCTACTTACGCCGCTTAATTTGATAAGTGAAGTGGCAAACCCAATTTCAATGGCATTTCGTCATTTCGGCAATGTTGCGTCGGGAGTTGTAATAACCTCGCTTGTATACAGTGCGCTTGCGGCGTTAAGTAATTTTGTTTTAGGCTTTATACCAAATGACTTTATAAAAAGCATACCGATTTTTCAAGTTGGACTGCCTGCAATTTTGTCGATTTATTTCGACCTTTTTACAAGCTTTTTGCAGGCTTACATTATATCAATGCTGACGATGGTTTTTGTATCGTCGGCGGCGGAATAAATTTTTAAAAAACGTATATTTAGGAGGAAGATTTTATGGAAAGAGCAATAGTTTTGGCAGCGTCGGCAGTAGGCGCAGGACTTGCAATGATTGCAGGCATAGGCCCGGGTATCGGACAGGGATATGCGGCAGGTAAAGCCGCGGAGGCGGTTGGCAGACAGCCCGAGGCAAAGGGTGATATTACATCTACAATGCTGTTTGGCTGCGCGGTTGCGGAATCTACCGGTATTTACGGTTTGGTTGTTGCAATGATTCTGTTGTTTGCAAATCCTCTTATCGGCAAGCTTTGATTTTTAGTATAAAAATTTAAGGAGGAAAAGCTATGGAAAAATATCTTGCATTCGTCACCATAGACAAGTGGACGCTCATTTTTACATGGGCGAATTTGCTTATCCTCTTTTTGCTGATGAAAAAACTTTTTTTCAAGCCGATTAAAAACATTTTAAAACAGCGTGAGGATGAAATTAACAGTTTGTATGACAAGGCAAATTCATCAAGCGAAAAGGCTGAAAAATTAAAGCAGGAATACGAAAATCGCCTTAATGAAGCGGCAAATGAAGCAAACAATATTGTGGGCGAGGCGGTAAAAAATGCCGAAGCGAGAAAAAGCGCTATCATTGATGACGCAAAAAAAGAGGCAAAGGGCATTATTGACAAGGCATCAAGAGAAATAGAGCAGGAGAAAAACGCCGCCGTAAGCGAAATTAAAACCGACATATCCTCTCTTGCGGTGGACATTGCAAAAAAGGTTATTGAAAAAGATTTGAAAAAAGAAGACCACGAAAAAATGATTGATGATATCATCAGCAAAATGGGTGAATAGCTATGAAAAACACAGCACAAAGCTATGCTGAAGCGCTTTTTGAGCTATCGCGCGAAGAAAAATCAGAAAAAGAAATTTTAAACGATTTATCATTTGTTTCGTCAATTTTTAAAGAAAACGGCGAATATCTGAAGCTTTTAAATTCCTATGCCGTAACAAAGGACGAAAAGGATAAAATGATAAACGACGCTTTCGGCAGCGGCTTGAACAAATACAGTTTAAATTTTTTGAAGCTTTTGTCGTCAAAAAATATTCTTCATTTGTTTTTTGACTGCGAAAAAGAGTTTGCGCGTCTTTACAGAAAGAGCAACAATATTGAGTGTGCAACGGTTGTTTCGGTAATCGATTTATCCGAGGCGCAAAAGGAAAAATGCATAGAAAAGCTTGAGAATATGTCGCACAGGAAAATAATTGCATCTTTTGTGACCGACCCGGGTATTTTGGGCGGTATGATTGTGCGGTTTGAGAATTCACAGCTGGATATGAGCGTTAAAAGCAGGCTTGAGGATATGAAAAAACATATTTTCTCATAAAGGGAAGGTGAAAAAATGCAGCTTGATAAAGAGGAAATTTTAAGCGTCATAAAGACGCAAATTAAAAATTACGAAAATAAAATCGAACAGAAGGAAACAGGATATATTATTGAGGTCGGCGACGGAATAGCGCGTGCGACAGGTCTTGACAACTGTATGGCAAACGAGCTTGTCGAGTTTGAAAACGGCGAGCATGCAATGGCTTTAAATCTTGAAGAAAACAGCGTCAGCCTTGTTATACTGGGTTCGGATACCGAGCTTAAAGAGGGCGATATTGTTAAAAGAACGGGAAAAGTTGTTGAAGTGCCGGTTGGAGAGGCGCTTATCGGCAGAGTTGTAAACGCTCTCGGTCAGCCTATTGACGGCAAAGGAAGCATAAACACAACGGAAACCCGTCCTATTGAAAGCAACGCTCCGGGTATTATTAAGCGAAAATCTGTAAGCGTCCCGCTGCAAACGGGTATTAAGGCAATTGATTCTATGATTCCTATCGGCAGAGGTCAGCGTGAGCTTATTATCGGCGACCGTCAGACTGGCAAAACCGTTATTGCGCTCGATACCATTATTAACCAAAAGGGCAAGGACGTAATTTGCATATATGTTGCAATAGGGCAGAAAAATTCAACCGTTGCTTCAATCGCGGACACGCTTGCGAAAAACGGCGCTATGGATTATACAATTATCGTATCGTCCACTGCCTCCGAGCTTGCGCCGCTGCAATATATTGCGCCTTATTCGGGCTGTGCAATGGGCGAATACTTTATGCAGCAGGGCAAGGATGTTTTGATAGTTTATGACGATTTGTCAAAACACGCGGTTGCATACCGCGCGCTGTCACTGCTTATCCGACGTCCGCCGGGACGTGAGGCATATCCGGGCGACGTATTTTATCTTCATTCACGTCTTTTGGAGCGTGCAGCGCGGCTTGCTCCGGAATACGGTGGCGGATCTCTTACCGCTCTGCCCATAATCGAAACTCAGGCAGGCGACGTTTCGGCATATATACCCACAAACGTAATATCTATAACAGACGGACAGATATTTCTCGAATCAGAGCTGTTTCACAGCGGCATTATGCCGGCTGTAAACCCCGGTATTTCTGTTTCGCGAGTAGGCGGCAACGCCCAGATAAAAGCAATTAAGAAGGTATCAGGAAAGCTTAAGCTTTTGTATTCCCAGTACAGAGAGCTTCAGTCCTTTGCACAGTTCGGCTCCGACCTTGACGATGATACAAAGGCACGTCTTGCCCAGGGCGAAAGAATTGTGGAAGTGTTAAAACAAGGCAGAAACACTCCTATTGACGTTGAATTGCAGGTTGCTATAATTTATGCGGTAGTAAACGGATATCTGGCAGAAATTGCCGTTTCCGATATTGAGCAGTTCCAAAACGGGCTGTTTGAGAA
>JALEIO010000068.1 GCA_022769845.1 Oscillospiraceae bacterium | reverse complement strand
TTCATTGGAATACGCAGAGTAATGTTCTTTGTTTCGCGCGCGTCCGGCACTTTGTCGTTAAGCTTTAAAACGTCAAAGTTAAATGCGAATACAACTGCGCTGACAACAACAAGCACCGCGCCGAGACAAAGCTTGTTTGCAAACATATTTTTGATGTTTTTGTCGAAAATCGCCTGTAATACAGCAAAAATGATAATTGCCGAAACAATATACATAATGTATGCAATAGCAAAGCTGCCGTCTGCCGCCGAGGCTGTGAGCGCACCCACTCCGAGCGAAAGAACAATGGTTATGTAGTATTTCAAAAACTTGTTTACAATATTGAACGCAAAAAATTTGTTTGAATTTTCGCTTTTGCGTTTTGTGTATATAAAAGCCGAAATTACAAGCATTGCGATTGACAAAACAATAAGATATACCGAAAAGCCTATTGTAAGTCCGCTTTCAGCAGTATCAATCTGCGCAATTTTCCAGAACGGGAAAATGTAGTCAATTTCGCTGCTGAAAATAGTTTCTATATCGTATGTTTTAAGATAGGTTGTCACAAGTAATGCCAGAACCATTTTTGTTATGGGATAAATAAGGAATATAAACGACGCTGCAATAAGGAGCGCGAAAATTCCCGATGACACCGTTTGCGCCAATACCATAACGCTGTAGCAGAACATTACCGATAATATGCAGTATGCCGCGGTTTTTGCAAGCGTGGTATATGAAATAAGATAGTCAACGCCCATAATCTTTGACGCAAGCATATTTATAAGCGCAACCCAAATAAGCGGCAGCAAAAGCGACAAAATTCCCGATATGTATTTTGTTACAATAATGTTCGCTCTCGTGTAAGGCATTGAATGAACAAAAATAACCGAGCTTGGCTTGTAAAGGTAGTTAAACTGCAAAATTACAAATATAATAGCCATTGCAAACGTAAATATCATAACAAACGGGTTTGCAAGCGACAAAGCCTGTGCGCAACTGTTTAAATAAAAATAAGTTTCTTCGTCGTGATAGTTTGAAAAGGACAGCGCCGCGGGAAGAAGTGTGCATAAAAGCAGCGCTACGGTGTATAAAATTATAACGTGCTTGCTTTGTTTAATGTCCTCAAAGGCAAGCTTTGGATTAAATAAGGATTTTTGATGCGTCATAGCCGGTAACCTCCATTTCGTAAATGAAAATATCCTCCAAAGAGATGTCGATAACGTCGGTGAGAATAGGATTTTTTGCTTCAATTTTTCTTAAAATATCGTCAAGCCTTCCGCGCGCCACAATTTCCATAATGCTTGAGCGCACCGTGGATTTTACAATGTCAATATCGTTTAATGCCGAGACGTCAATCATTGGCTTGAACGCAACCTGAATTTTGTGGATATTTTCCTTAATGTCGTCCAAATTCTTCTCTATTATAATTTTGTTCTGATGCAAAATTCCTATAACATCGCAGAAATTTTCAAGCTCGCCCAAATTGTGCGATGAAATTATAACCGTCATTCCGCGCTCGGTAACCTCTTTTATAATAATTCTTTTTACAAGCTGTCTTATAACAGGGTCAAGCCCGTCAAAGCTTTCGTCGCAAAGAAGAATTTCGGGGTTTTTGGCAAGCGCCATAATTATTGCCGACTGCCTTTTCATACCCTTTGAAAAGGTGTTGAGCTTTTTGTTTATATCGAGCGGAAACAGAGCGGAAATTTCAGTGAATTTTTCCATAGAGAACGACGGATAAGCCTTATTGAAATATTTTGCCATATCCATCATTGTGTAAGAATTAAAGAAAAACGGCTCGTCGCTTATGTAGGAAATTTTGTCCTTTAGCATTACGTTTTTCGATAAATCCTCGTCGCCGATAAAAACCTTTCCGCCGTCGGGAAAATATATGCCCGAAATAAGATTTAAAAGAGTTGATTTTCCTGCGCCGTTCGTACCGATAAGCCCGTATATGCTGCCCTTTTTAATGTTGGACGTAATGCAATCAAGTATCACATTTCCGTCAAATTTTTTCGTCAAATTTTCTATTGCTATCATTTTTTGTCCTCCTTATAAAAAGAGTTTACCCTTTCTGACACATTTTTTTCGTCCTCGCCAAGGCTTTTTAACTTTTCCAACGCCTTTTCAAGCTCGAAATATGCGTCGGTTATTTTTCGCTGACGCAAAACCTCTACGTCGCCTGTTACAAATCTTCCCTTTCCGCTTACAGAATACGTTACCCCTATCTGTTCAAGATATGCATACGCCTTCTGAACGGTGTTGGGATTGACCGCAAGGCTTGTTGCAAGCTCTCTTACAGACGGAAGGCTCTCGTTCGGTTCAAGCAGACCGTTTAATACCAGCTGTTCAATTTTGTTGATGAGCTGTTCATAAATCGGCGCTGAATTGTTTAAGCTTATACCCAACATTGTATCACCCCTTACTATTGTGTACTATTGTGCATTAGTACACTGTGGTTATATAATAACTCATATTTTTTGTTTTGTCAATACTTTCTTTAAAAATTTTTTATATGTGTTTGAAAATCACAAAAAGATGCTGTTATTTAAAAGAAATTACTCTTGAAAATTATATATACATATGGTAAAATAATGAAAATTAAAGCTTTCGGGAGGACGGATATGAATTATATAAATGAAAGTCTTAAAACGCCGGTTGCAAAAAAATGCGACGTGCTTGTTGCCGGCGGTGGATTTGCAGGCATTGCAGCGGCACTTGCGGCAGCTCGCGGCGGAGCGAAAACTATTCTTTTGGAAAAGCAGTTTTTGCTCGGCGGTCTCGGAACGTGCGGTCTTGTGACAATCTACCTTCCTATTTGCGACGGTTTTGGAAATCAGGTAAGCTTCGGCATTGCGGAGGAGCTTTTGCGTTTGTCCGTTAAGCACGGTGCGGACGCGAAATATCCAAAAGCATGGTTTGAGGGTGGCACAAAGGAAGAAAAGGCGCAAAAGCGCTTTGAGGTGCAGTATAATCCTTATATTTTTGCAATTCTTGCTGAAAAGCTCCTTTTAAAAGAAGGGGTTGAAATTATGTACGGAACTTCGGCGTGCAGTGTTGTGAGCGAGAGCGGCAAGATTAAAAATGTAATTGTCGAAAACAAATCGGGCAGAAGCGCAATAGATGTAAAAAGCGTTGCAGACTGTACGGGCGACGCAGATGTAGCAAAGCTTGCAGGTGCAAAATGCGCGCTTTACAGCGGCAAAAACATTCTTGCGGCGTGGTATTACTGGGCAGATAAAAACAGCAATTTTAACCTTAAAATAAGAGGTGCGGCAGACGATGCCGAAAACCCTGTTGAAAAGCTTGTGGACAAAACCTTTGAAGCAGTTGAAAACGATGAAATCTGCGAGATGGTTGAGCTTTCGCACTCGTCAATTTACAGTGATTTTCTAAAGAAAAGAGCCGCTGACGAGAGTTTTATAATAAATTCGCTTGCTACAATTCCGCAGGTCAGAATGACAAGACGGCTTGTGGGCGAATATGACCTTGATATTTCGGACGACCATAAAAAATTTGACGACAGCGTGGGAATGTTTTCAAGCTGGCGAAAACGAGGTCCCGTTTTTGAAATTCCGTTCCGTTCGCTTTACGGAAAAGAGGTTAAAAACCTTGTTGTTGCAGGAAGATGCTTTAGCGTAGCCGATAATTTGTGGGATTTGTCGCGCGTTATTCCCGTTTGCTCGGTAAGCGGCGAAGCGGCAGGCACCGCGGCGGCAATGTCAGACGATTTTGCAAATTTGAATGTTTCCGATTTGCAGAAAAAATTAGTCGAAAACGGCGTAAAGCTACATTTGGACGAATAAAAACACAAAATCGGCAAAGGATATTTCTTTTGCCGGTTTTTTTAATACAAACTTTCTTTTAAAATATAATTTTGCATTTTTATAAAAACAGGCGGCAAAAACCGCCTGTTTTTAAAACATATCCATAACGTTGTCTATAACATCGCCGACCGCTTTAAACATTTCGCGTTTTTTGCGCGACATTTTTGCGTGCTGTCTGTCCTTTATGGGGTCGGCAAGCATACCTGCCGCCGCACCGAGAATTGCACCTGTTATAAGGCCGCACGAAAAGCCCTTCATCATTAAAAATCACTCCTTTTTTTGATATTATTATTTTCCTTTTTGCTTAAAAAATACTCATAAAAAATTATTTGCGTCATAAAATTTTTTATGATATAAAAAGGAGAGATTTTTATGTTCAGAGCTTCTGATTTCAAATGCAGAGAGGTTATAAATCTTGTGTCGGGCGAACGCTTGGGATATGTCTGCGACCTTGAAATAGATGAATGCACAGGTCAGATATTAACGCTTATTGTGCCTGGCAGAGGCAGATTCGGGCTTTTTACAAAAAACGACAAAATCTGCATACCTTGGGGCTGTATAACAAAAATCAGCTGCGATATAATTTTGGTAAAGCTGCTTGTATAGAAACGTAAAATAAAAAAATTATGCCGAAAGGCTTGACAAAGAGAGAGCAAATATCTTACAATAAAGAGTGGCAATATATTTAAGGAAGTGATTAAATGCTTACCAGAGCGCCAAAAGGCACAAACGATATTCTGCCCGAAAAATCGCATATATGGCAGTATATTGAAAAAGAAATTTTAAAAATCTGCGATGAATATAATTTCAAGGAGATAAGAACTCCTGTTTTTGAACATACAGAGTTGTTTGAACGCGGCGTCGGCGACACTACCGACGTTGTTGAAAAAGAAATGTATACCTTTGAGGATAAGGGCGGACGAAGCATAACGCTGCGCCCCGAGGGCACTGCGTCGGCGTCGAGAAGCTATATTGAAAACGGTCTTTTCAATACGCCGCAGCCGTCCAAGCTTTTTTATAACATCACCTGCTACCGATACGAAAAAAATCAGGCGGGGCGCTACCGAGAGTTTCACCAATTCGGCGCGGAGGTTATCGGCAGCCAAAATCCGAGCGTTGACGCTGAACTTATGAGCCTTCCCATGCTTTTGTATAAAAGGCTGGGGCTTAAAAATTTAAAGCTTAACATAAACAGCATCGGATGCCCCGAATGCCGAAAAGAATACAACGAAAAATTAAGAGATTTTCTGCGTCCGAAATATGATGAGCTTTGCGACACCTGCAAAAGCAGATTTGAAAAAAATCCGCTGCGTATTTTAGACTGCAAATCAAAGGTGTGCAAGGAAATTGCAAAGGGTGCGCCTATGCTTATCGACTGCATTTGCGATGAGTGCAGAGAGCATTTTGAATCGGTCAAAAAAGCGCTTTCGGATATGGGAATTGAATATTTTATCGACCCGTATATTGTGCGCGGACTTGATTATTACACCAAAACGGTGTTTGAAATTATTGCAGACAACAAAAATTCAAACTGCACTATCTGCGGCGGCGGACGTTATGACGGACTTGTTGAGCAGCTCGGCTATGCGCACACCCCTGCAAGCGGTTTTGCGCTCGGCATAGAAAGGCTTATTCTTACAATGGAGGAGCAGGGAATAGATTTTCCCAATCCCGATACGCCCGATATTTTTATTGGCTCAATCGGCAGTGCGGCAAGCACGTTTGCGCAGGCTTTGGCGTTTAATTTAAGAAAAGACGGAGTAAAATGCGAAATTGACCATCTTTCAAGAAGTGTTAAGGCGCAAATGAAATTCGCAAACAAAATTGGCGCAAAAAACGCCGTTATAATAGGTGACAACGAGATAAACGAAAAAAGAGCGAAAATTAAAAATATGGAAAACGGCACAGAAACCGAGTGCGGTCTGGACGCTGTCAGCATAAAAAGCGTATTGTAAAATACAGATGAAAAAGGGAGAGTTTTTAAAATGTTTGAAGGCTTGAAAGGGTTAAAAAGAACCGACAAGTGCGGAAATTTATCCGCAAAGGATATAGGTCGTGAGGTTACCGTTATGGGATTTGCCGATTCGGAGCGAAATCTCGGCGGACTTTTGTTTATAAATTTAAGAGATATTTCGGGTATTGTTCAGCTGTTTTTTGACACGGCGAACGAAGAATTGGTTAAAAAGGCGTCGAGCGTCCGAAACGAATTTGTTCTTGCGGCACGCGGCGTTGTGTGCGCACGCGGCGAGGGTGCGGTAAACAAGAATATGCCGACGGGTGAAATTGAGATTAATGTTATTGAGCTTCGAATTCTCAACAAGGCGAAAACACCGCCGTTTTATATTGTTGAAAACAGCGACGTAAAAGAGGAGCTTCGTTTAAAATACCGCTATCTCGACCTGCGCCGTCCCGATATGCAAAGAAAGCTTGTTTTGAGGCATAAGGTTGCAAAAATAGCGCGCGATTTTTTTGACGAAAACGGATTTTTGGAAATCGAAACGCCTATGCTTAACAAAAGCACGCCCGAGGGCGCAAGGGATTATCTTGTGCCCAGCCGTATAAGAAAAGGCTGTTTTTATGCGTTGCCGCAGTCGCCGCAGCTTTATAAGCAGCTTTTAATGCTTGCGGGTATGGACAGATATTTTCAGATTGCGCGATGTTTCAGGGACGAGGATCTTCGTGCAGACAGACAGCCCGAGTTTACACAGATTGACATTGAAATGTCGTTTGTTGAGCAGGACGATGTTATAAGCGTTAACGAAAAATTTATTGCAAGAGTGTTTAAAGAAATTCTCGGAGTTGAGGTGAAAACCCCGTTTTTGCGTATGCCGTACAGCGAGGCTATGTCAAGATTTGGCTCGGACAAGCCCGACACGCGTTTCGGTATGGAGCTTGTTGATGTTTCCGACCTTGTTTGCGGCTGCGGATTTAAGGTGTTCTCGGACGCTGTTGCAAACGGCGGAAGCGTAAGGCTTATCAATGCAAAAAATCTTGCGGACAAAATTTCGAGAAAAAATATTGATTCGCTCGGCGAATTTGCAAAAACCTACAAAGCAAAAGGTCTTGCGTGGGTTAAATATACCGATGAAGGCGTTCAGTCGCCCATTGCAAAATTCTTTAGCGAGGACGAGCTTAAGAAAATTTTGGACAGAGCAAATTGCGAGAAAAATGACGTTTTGCTGTTTGTTGCCGATAAAAACCGCGTTGTGTACGATACTCTCGGCGCGCTTCGATGCGAGATTGCAAAGCGTTACGGTCTTATAGACGATAATAAATTTAATCTTTTGTGGGTTACCGATTTTCCGCTTCTTGAGTACAGCGAAGAAGAGGAACGATATGTTGCTATGCACCATCCGTTTACTTCGCCTGCCGATGAGGATATAGACAAGCTGGACACCGAGCCGCAGAACGTTCGTGCAAAAGCGTATGACATTATTTTAAACGGCGTTGAGCTCGGCGGCGGCAGCATAAGAATTTACAACAGCGATTTGCAGGAAAAAATGTTTGAGGTTTTGGGACTTTCAAAAGAAGAGGCGGAAAGCAAATTCGGTTTTCTTGTTGAGGCGTTTAAATACGGCGCTCCTCCGCACGGCGGTATGGCATACGGCTTTGACAGGTTTGTTATGCTGCTTACAAAGAGCGACAGTATAAGGGACGTCATTGCCTTTCCGAAGGTTCAGAATGCATCCGAGCTTATGACCAATGCGCCTGACGTTGTTGACCGAAAACAGCTTGAAGAACTCGGCATTGACCTTGTTAAAAAGGATGACACAGAGGAAAAACAATAAAAATGATGTCGGCTAAAAAGGGCGGCGAGTTGATTTTTCAGCTCCGCCCTTTTGAATTTACAGTTTAGTAACATTTTTTTCAAAAATATATGGTAAAATATTTTCAAAAATCAGTAAGTTTTGAAAGGAACCTTAAAATGATAGAAATAAAAAATCTTTTTAAGCTGTACGGTACAAAAAGAGCGGTTGACAATATCTCGCTTACCATTGAAAAAGGCGAAGTTGTAGGATTTTTGGGACCTAACGGCGCAGGCAAAACCACAACTATGAATATTATAACGGGGTACATATCGGCAACGCTCGGCACAGTTATTGTTGACGGAATTGATATATCCAAAAACCCCGACGCGGTTAAGAGAAAAATCGGATATCTTCCCGAAAAGCCGCCGCTTTATCTTGATATGACGGTGGAAGAATATCTTAACTTTGTGTACGAAATTAAGGGCGTAAAGTTAAATAGGCAGGAGCACCTTGACGAAATTATGCAACTTGTCAAAATTGACGACGTGAAAAAACGTCTTATAAAAAATCTTTCAAAAGGATACAGACAAAGGGTGGGCATTGCGCAGGCGCTTGTGGGTAATCCCGAAATTTTAATTCTTGACGAGCCGACAGTGGGTCTTGACCCGAAACAGATTAAAGAAATCCGCAGCGTTATTGCAAAGCTCGGCAAAGACAGAACGGTTATTGTAAGCTCGCACATTCTTGCCGAAATTGAGGCAACATGCAAAAAGGTTATTATCATAAATCAGGGCAAGCTTATGGCGCAGGGCACAAAAGAGGAATTATCCGAAAAATTGTCATCGGCAAATACGCTGTCGGTAAGAATTATGGGCAATCTTCCCGAAATTAAAGAGGAGCTTTTGAAAATAGACGGCATTACCGACGCCGAACCTGTTGCAAACGCCGAAAACGGCGCGTACGATTTTAAGGTTACGTTTGCCGACGGAGCGGACGTAAGAAAGGATATGTTTTTTGCACTCTCCGAGGCGGGAATGCCGATTTTGGAATTAAAATCGAACAAGCTTACGTTAGAGCAGATTTTCTTAAAGCTTACAAGCGAAGAAGCGTTTTTGGCAATGCAGAAAAAGCAGGAGGAAAAGCGCGAAAAGGCGATAAAAGCAATGGAAAACAGCACAGACGGCAAAAAAGATAACGGCAATAAGGATGAATTAAGTGAAAATGCCGAAAACGTTGAAACGATAAAAGAGGAGGATGAAAAAGATGACCGCAATATTAAAGCGTGAACTCAAAGAATATTTTTATACGCCGATAGGCTATGTGTTTGTGGGATTTTTCATATTCCTCACCTCGTGGATTTTTTCTTATACAAACATCTTTTCGGCAAGCGGCGATTTGTCGTCGCTTTTCGGAAATCTTACAATAGTGTTTATGTTTTTGGTGCCGATACTCACAATGAGGCTTATTTCGGAGGAAAAAAACACAAAAACCGACCAGCTTTTGCTCACTGCGCCCATAAGCATAGCAAAAATTGTTATGGGCAAGGTTCTGTCTGCGTTTTGCGTATTTTTAATTTCGCTTGTCCTCTCTTTGGTGTATCCCATTGTTGTTTCAATATATTCAAAGCCTGCAATAAGCGAGATTGCGGCGGTTTATATAGGATTTTTCCTTATGGGAATTTCGTATATTTCAATCGGTGTTTTTATATCGTCGCTCACCGAAAACCAAATTATTTCAGCGGTTGCAACCTTTGCAATTCTTTTTGTGCTTAACCTTGTGGATATGCTGTCTATGGTTATCACAAATCCAATTCTTACAAAAATTATATCATACCTTTCCATCACAACCCGTTACAGCGATTTCACAAACGGAATTGTGCGAATAGATTCTGTAATCTACTATTT
>JALEIO010000047.1 GCA_022769845.1 Oscillospiraceae bacterium | reverse complement strand
GTGCTGATACGGCAAAGCTTTTTGTGCTGGACAGCCTTGAAAGTTTAAAGCCGTACAAGGCGCAGTGGAAAAAGGACGAAAAGGACGAAATTTCGGTTTTGCTTGACAAAACGGAAATTACAAACGAAAATTTTTATGTTTCGGGTGATGAATTAAGCCTTGAGGAAAGGTGCGGAAAAACGGGAATTTTTTTAAAACCGCCCGTTATGGACAGCGATATTAACATTGCTCAGAAGAAAAAATATGACAGCACTCTTGGCGGTCCCGAAAGTACGTATTACATAAATTTTAACGTTAATGAACAAAGCTTTTTAAACCGTGCCGACGGTTCGCGTTTTGAGATTGAGGTTTGTTATTTTGATGAGGGCTACGGTGCTTTTGCGTTGGAATATGATACGCCGTCGGAATCTCTTAAAGAGGCGGAATATGTTGAGCTTAACAATACTATGGAATGGAAAACGCATACCTTTAAGCTCGAAAACGCATATTTTACGGGAACTAACATAGATTTCAGACTTGCAACCTGGGGTGAAATTATGCGTTATTCAAATTTCGGCGTAATATTTTCATCGGTCAAGCTAAAAAATACAAAGCAAAGAAATCAGTTTGACATAACCGCAAGCACTCTGCACATGGGAAATATTTATTACACAGGCGAAACAATGGAGTTTGATTTACAAATTTCGCCGCGTATGTTTTACGATTACTCAAAATCCTTCGGCGAGTATAATGCTGTTTTAAAATATACTCTTCTTGATGAAAACAAAAATGAGATAAAAAATCTCGGAACTAAAAATATTACGGTAAATCCGATTGAAAATGTTTTGGACACGGTAATTTTTAACGTTGAAAAATACGGCATTTACTATCTTAAAACTGAAATAATATGCGAAAAGTATGACCTTCGCGGTGAAAAAACAACCGAATTTTCGTATGTAAACAGCGATAAAACCACTGTTAACTATGATTTTGGCATTTCCGGCGGCCAGATGGTGTCGGGCACCGAAAAGCTTGCAAAAAACGCAGGTATCGGCTCACTTCGCTGGGTGCGCGATATGCGCTATGCTATGGAGGTTACATATGACGACAGCTCATACAGTCTTACAAAATCGGGTATAAGCGACGAGTGGAAAAACTGGCAGCAGAAGCTTGAAAATGAGGGATACGAAATAGTAAACACTCTTCTTGCGCAGAAAATGCCTTATTCAAATCAAACCAAAAACGGATATAAGCTTCATATTCCGTACGGTGATGACGGACGCAATTTGTTTGCGCAGTATTGCAAATATTTTGCCGAGAACGTTTCGTCAAAATATTATGAAATCTGGAACGAATTTGATTCCCCGGCGGGAATTGCGTTTAATATGAACGGAGAAGATTATCGAAATTACGGCAACCTTCTTGTCAAGGCAGCCGATGAAATTTACAAAATCGACCCCGACGCAGAGATAATTTCAGTGGTGTCGGGCAGCAAAAACACTCACGAAAAGGTAATAAAAAGGGTAAAAGAGCTTGAAGCAGCAAATGAAACGGACGCAAGTGCAGGAAAGTATTTTAACATTGCCTCGGCGCATCCGTATCATTGGAACGATAATCCGCTTTTTGCAGAATACACCAATACGGGTGAGATGACAGATATGTATAAGCATATGAAGGAAATAAGAGATTTATACGACAGTTATAATCTTAACGATACACGGCTTTATGTGACGGAGGTTGCTTGGTCGCCGCATTACACCGCGTATAACGAAAAGGACGCCTTTCCCGACAACAAAAACATAATCGCCGACCCGTCAAAGGCGCTTCGCAAGCCTATAACGGAAAAGCAGCAGGGAAGCTACCTTGTGCAAACCTATGTAATGCTTAAAAAGAATAATCTTGTTGAAAAGTTTATTCCGTACCTTTTCGTGCGTCAGACAAATGTACGCGTTGACCGCGACCAAAATATGGGTATTTTAAAAAATTACAAAAGCAGTCTTGAGGACGTTCCGCTTGCGGCAACAAGCGCATATCTTGCGGTATCCAATATGAATATGCTTCTTACAGACGCCGAATATGTAAGCGATTTTTATTTTGACGATATGCTTAAAACAGCCGTTTGTTATCGGTATAAACAAAGCGGAGGCGGCGACATTGCAATTTTGTGGTCAGCAAAAGAGGACGGCGAAGATGTATCGGTATCGTTAGGCTGCAGCAAAATAACTGTGTACGACGAATACGGAAATGCGTCTGAAATGACAAGCGACAGCGGAATTTACAGTTTCAGACTTAACCAGTCAACAATATATGTAACAGGCGATTTTACCGTCTGTGCAAAAAATTAAAATTTCAGCGGAGGAAAAAATGCAGAAAACAATCAGTGCATATGTAAGCTACGGCGAATATTTTTTGGATTACAACACCAAAACCTTTGAGCTTAAAATCGGCTGCGGCAAAACCTATATA
>JALEIO010000021.1 GCA_022769845.1 Oscillospiraceae bacterium | reverse complement strand
CGAAAATAAGCTTGCCGAGCGCCTCAAAAACTTCGCTTGCTGCAGTGGGCATCATATTCTGATGACCCTGAAAAAATCCTCTGAACGCCGACATAAGCGCAACAAACAGCATTGCGGGAGCTATTGCCTTAATTCCGAGCTCTGCACGCGGGTTTGACAGCATTGAAGAAAAATTTTCGGCAAACACAAACAGTATAAAAAAGCCTGCAACGCCGATAATTGCAAGTATTATAAAGCTTACCTTTAAAATAAGCTTTACTTCTTTAAGCTTGCCGAGAGTTCTGCTTTCGGACACCATTTTTGATACCGCCACAGGAAGCCCTGCCGTTGCGATTATGAAAAGCAGGCTATAGATGGTATACGCGGTTGAAAAAAGCCCCATTCCTTCCTCGCCGAGAATATATGTAAGCGGAATTTTAAAGCCGGCGCCGATTACTTTTACCAATATATTTGCAACAACCAATATTAATGCGCCTTTTACAAAGGTTTGATTTTTGTTTTCACTCAAAATTTTTCACGTCCCTTTTTTATGCATAAGAGATTGGGCAATCTTATGTTTATGCTTGTCTTTATATTATAACAATGTATATGCGGGAATGTCAAATAAAAATGACAAATTTATTTGAAATGAAATATTTTCCCGATTTTCAAATCATAGTTTTTGCTTGAAAAATGAAAAATAAAAAGGATTCTGCATCATCTGCAAAATCCTTTTTAATATTTTTATTTGTTTTACAAATCGTATATTTCTATATTGTCCCTGCCGTCGGTTTCCAAAAGATTAACCTTTATCATTTCGGAGTGTGATGTTGGAACATTTTTTCCGACAAAATCTGCCCTTATGGGAAGCTCGCGGTGACCGCGGTCCACCATTGTAAAAAGTTCGATTTTCGACGGCCGCCCGATATTCATAACCGCGTCCATTGCGGCGCGAACCGTTCTGCCGGTATATATTACGTCATCGGCAAGAACTACGGTTTTATTGTTTATATCAAACGGAATATCGGTTGCGTTTATAACCGGGTCGGGTGAAATATGCGTCAAATCGTCGCGGTAAAGAGTTATATCCAGAACTCCTACGTTCACCTTTAATTTTTCAATTTCAAATATACTTTTTGCAACACGCTCCGCTATCGGAACGCCGCGCGTTTTTATTCCGATAATTGCAATATTTTGAACATCGGAATTTTTTTCGATAATCTGATGCGCTATGCGTTTTATCACTCTGTTAAAAGACGTGCTGTCTAAAATTTCGGATTTGAATTTCATAATTATTCACTTGCCTTTTTGGATAAAATGAGGTTTGTGATAATTCCGATAATAAGCGCACAGGCAACTTCGGTAAGCGTAACCTGTCCGATTTTAAGCGCCATACCGCCAATACCGGATATAAGAATTACCGAAACAACAAAGAGGTTTCTGTTTTCGTTTAAGTCTACGTTCTGAATCATTTTAAGACCGCTTACTGCGATAAAGCCGTAGAGCGTTACGCAAACGCCGCCCATTACGCACGATGGAATTGTTGCAAGGAAGGTTACAAACGGTCCGAAGAACGAAATTACAATAGCCATAATTGCCGTAACGAGAATTGTAACAACAGAAGCGTTACCTGTGATTGCAACGCAGCCCACCGATTCTCCGTATGTTGTGTTGGGGCAGCCGCCGAATACCGCGCCTACCATTGAGCCTACGCCGTCGCCGAGAAGAGTTCTGTGAAGACCGGGCTCTTTAAGAAGGTCTTTGTCGATAACAGATGAAAGATTTTTGTGGTCGGCGATATGCTCTGCAAATACAACGAATGCAACAGGAACATATGCAACTGCTATTGTTGCTATGTATTTTGCGTCAACAGCGGCAAAGCCTTTGCTTGCCTTGAGGAATGTAAAGTCGGGGTACCAGTGCATATTGTTAAACAGCGAAAAGTCAATTATTTTAAATATGTCGTTGTTCGTTTTAATACCGATTACCGTAAAAATTGCCGCAACGGCATAGCCTGCTAAAATACCGATAATAAACGGAATGAGCTTTGTCATTTTTTTGCCGTATACCGAGCAAAGCATTACCGTAAAGAGCGTTACAAGCGCGCATATAAAACCTACATAGCCCTTTGCGCTCATTGCAAACACCGAATTTGCCGCGTCAAACTCTGCAAATTTGAGCATATCGCCTATTGCGTTGCCCGAAAGCGAAAGTCCGATTATTGCAACCGTAGGTCCGATAACAACCGGCGGCATAAGCTTGTCTATCCACGAAACGCCTGCAAATTTTACAACTATTGCAATTATTACATATACAAGACCTGCAAAAATTGCACCGATGATAAGACCTGCGTGACCTGCCTCAACCGATACCGCGCCCGCGAAGGCAGCAAACATTGAACCTAAAAACGCAAATGATGAGCCTAAAAATACCGGACTTCTGAACTTGGTAAACAAAAGGTAAACAATTGTGCCGACGCCTGCGCCGAAAAGCGCCGCCGACTGTGACATTCCGTTGCCGATAATTGACGGAACCGCGATTGTTGCCGCAAGTATTGCAAGCAGCTGCTGAAATGCAAAGATGATAAGCTGCCCGAATTTCGGCTTGTCTTTAACGTCATAGATTAGTTTCATAAAAATCTCCTGTTCTGCCTTTAAGGCTTATAAAATTACAGGATATTTTAAATTAAAAAACCTTGTCCGAAGCATATTTCGGACAAGGCAAAAATAAGCGCAGAATTAATATTGTCAATCTTGCCGACGTCCCGCATCGGATTTAAAGATATCCTGTTTACAGTTAGAGAGTATATCATACAGCATTAAAAATGTAAAGACTTTTTTGCAAAATTTGTAATTTTTTGCCGTTTTTTATATGTAAATTTTGTCAATATTTTTTTAAAAGCGCGTTTTGCACAAAATAAAAAATCGCATATATAAAAATTTTGTAAAAAAAATCAGTGTGAAATTTGAATTTGCGGTTTACATATTTTCAAATTTATGATATAATTATATGGATTATAATATTTAGGGGCTTTGCCCGGGGGATAAGAATGTCAAAAAGAGAAGATGTCATTATCAAAAGTGAAGAAATAGAAAATCAAAAGCGCATTATGCTTTTGGTAAACAATATAAATTCGGACGGCGAAAAATATGCTTTTGTAGAAACCTACGGCTGTGCGCAGAACGTTAACGATTCCGAGCATCTTTTGGGTATGCTGGAGAAAATGGGATATAAAAAGACCGATGACAAAAAACGTGCGGACGTTATAATATATAACACCTGTGCGGTGCGCGAAAACGCAGAGCTTAAGGTTTTCGGAAATATTGGTGCGCTTAAAGCTTTAAAACGCGACAAGCCCAATCTTATTATCGGCGTGTGCGGCTGTATGATGCAGCAGGAGCATATTGTGGAGCAGATTAAAAAGCGCTACAAGCACGTTGATATTGTTTTCGGCACACATTCGCTTTATCGTTTTCCTGAAATTCTGTATAATGCGATTACAAAAAACGAGCGTGTTATAGTTTTTAAAAACGAAGACGGAAAAATTGCGGAGGATCTTCCCATTCACCGTGACGGTGCGGTTTCTGAAGGTGTTTCGGTTATGTACGGCTGCAATAATTTCTGCACCTACTGTATTGTTCCGTATGTAAGAGGAAGAGAGCGAAGCCGAAAAAAAGAGGACATAATAAAAGAGGCAAAAGACCTTGCAAAACGCGGCGTAAAAGAAATTATGCTGCTTGGTCAAAATGTTAATTCCTATGGAAAGGATATTGACGCATACATTGATTTTCCCGACCTTTTAAATGAGGTTTCAAAGGTTGAGGGAATTGAAAGAATACGCTTTATGACAAGCCATCCGAAGGATTTGTCGGACAAGCTTATCGATACCATTGCTCAAAACAAAAAGGTTTGCAAGCAGCTTCACCTTCCCATTCAGTGCGGAAGCAACAAAATTCTTAAAATTATGAACAGAAAATATACAAAAGAGGAATACCTTGAAAAAATAAGAAAGGTTAAGGAAAAAATTCCGAATATCACGCTTACCACCGACATCATAGTGGGATTTCCGGGCGAGGACAACGCTGATTTTGAGCAGACTATGGAGGTTTTGAAAACCGTTCGGTATGACAGTGTGTTTTCGTTTATATATTCCAAACGCCGCGGCACTCCTGCGGAAAAAATGGAAGATGTTATTACGGCGGAGGAGAAAAAGGCGAATTTTGACAGAATGATAGAGCTGCAAAACATTATTTCTGCCGAAAAAAATGCCGAATATTACGGGAAAAATTATGAAATTCTGGTGGAGGGCGTAAGCAAAACAAACCCTGATTTTCTTACCGGAAGAACAGACGGCGGAAAAATTGTCAATTTTGCCGGAGAAAAAGATTTAATCGGAAAATTTGCAGAGGTAAAAATTACAAAATCGCATACTTGGTCACTTACGGGTGAATTAGTATAAATATTTATTAAATAAAAGGAGAATTTTATTATGCAGGATATTATGGATAAGGCAAAGGAATTGGGAATTATGATTGCAGAAAGCGAAGAATTTAAGGCGTTTAAGCTTGCTGAAGCAAATCAGCTTGACGATAAAGAAGCGGTTGAGCTTATGATGGAATATCATACAACACGCGAAAATCTTACAAAAAAAGCGTCTAATCCCGACATTACAAAGGAAGAATTTGAGGTTATTCAGCAAGAGGCGAAGGCGGCTTTTGAAAAGATTATGACAAATAAAAACATTGCGGCATACGTTGACGCGCAGCAGAATTTTTCTGATCTTATGAGCAAAATCAACGGCATTTTGGGCTATTATGTTTCAGGCAAGGACAGCGAGGGCGGCTGCACGGGAAGCTGCTCTACCTGCGGCGGCTGCCACTAAAATTTTCTGAAAGAGGTTAATTTTATATGAGTGCAAAAAATCCTGTAACGCCGATGATGCAGCAGTATTTACAGGTTAAAGAAAAGTACAAAGACTGCCTTTTGTTTTTCAGATTGGGCGATTTTTACGAAATGTTTTTTGATGACGCTAAAATTGCGTCTAAAGTTTTGGAGCTTACTTTAACCGGCAGAAACTGCGGTCAAGAGGAAAAGGCGCCTATGTGCGGCGTGCCGTTTCACAGTGTGCAAACCTACATTGCGAGATTGATTAAAAGAGGTTACAAGGTTGCAATATGCGAGCAGATGGAGGACCCGGCGCTTGCAAAAGATATTGTTAAGCGCGATGTTGTAAGAGTTATAACGCCGGGGACGGCAAATCTTGATTTGGCGCTTTCGGAAAGCACTAACAATTTTCTTGCATGCATTTATACCGACGATGAAAATTTCGGCATTTGCTTTTCCGATGTTTCGACGGGTGATTTTTTTGCAACCTACGGCAAGCAGGACATTGCCGAGGGCAAAATGGCAAACGTTATCGCTTGCTATAAGCCGACCGAAATCATTGCCAATCAAAGCGCTATTAAGTTTTCAAAGGTTTTTGCCAATCTTAAAAAACGCTGTGATTTTTATTTAAGCTATCTTCCCGACGAGAATTTTGAATTATCAAGCTGCGAGGATAGAGTAAATCAAAAATTCGGTGCGTTTTCCGATTCGGCGAAGCTTCTTTCACAAAACACCTATGCGCTGTGTGCGGCAGGCGGCGCGCTTAAATATTTGGCAGATACGCAAAAGGTGGATTTATCCAACATTTCAAAGGCGAACGTTTACAATTCGTCATCATTTGTTGAGATTGATTTGTCGTCGAGGCGAAATCTTGAGCTTACCGAAACTATGCGCGACAAGAGCAAAAAAGGGTCGCTTCTTGGAATACTCGACAAAACGTGCACAAGTATGGGCGCGCGGCTTTTGCGAAAATGGATTGAACAGCCGCTTTTAAATTCAAGCGAAATTAATATGCGACTTGACGCGGTTGAATTTTTTGTTAAAAATATTCCTGTTCGCTCTCAAGCTGCGGAAGTTTTAAAGGGAATAGGCGACATTGAAAGAATTATGTCAAAGGTTGTTTACGGTTCGGTAAACGCGCGCGAGCTGGTGGCGCTCAAAAACAGTTTTTGCAACCTTCAAAAGATAAAAGATATTTCGCAAAATTTTGAAACGGAATATCTTTCGGAAATTGCGCGAAATCTTGACTCAATTAACGATTTGTATTTGCTTATAAATTCAGCGTTTATCGATGAGCCGCCGGTTACAATAAGAGAGGGCGGAATGATAAAGCCGGGTTTTGACAAGGAGCTTGACGCCATTAAGGACACAGTTAAAAACGGCGCGCGCATTATTGCCGAAATTGAGGCGAGAGAAAGAGAAGAAACCGGAGTTAAAAACCTTAAAATTTCGTACAACAAGGTTTTCGGATATTATATTGAAATTACAAAATCCAACATTGACAAAGCGCCCGACCGATACATAAGAAAGCAAACTTTAACAAACTGCGAGCGGTATATTACCGAGGAGCTTAAGGATGTTGAAAACCGCATACTCGGCGCGAATGAAAAGATTACCGCGCTTGAATACAGTGATTTTTGCGCTGTGAGGGACGCGGTGAGCAAAAATATGGAAAGAATACTTCTTCAGGCAAAGCTTATTGCGGTAATTGACGTTTTGGCGTCGTTTGCGCTGGTTGCCGAGGAAAACGGATATATAAAGCCGAAGGTTGACGACAGTGACGTTATCGACATAAAAAACGGCAGGCACCCCATTGTGGAAAAGTTTTTGACCGATTCGCTTTTTGTGCCGAACGATACATACCTTGATACAGATAAAAACAGGTTTTCCATTATTACAGGCCCCAATATGGCGGGAAAGTCAACGTATATGCGTCAGACGGCAATAATTACCGTTATGGCGCAAATTGGAAGCTTTGTTCCTGCGAGCGAGTGCCGAATAGGCATTGTGGACAAAATTTTTACGCGCGTAGGTGCGTCGGACGATTTGTCGGCAGGTCAGAGCACGTTTATGGTGGAAATGACCGAGGTTGCAAACATTATCAACAATGCAACCGAGAAAAGCCTTCTTATTTTGGATGAAATCGGGCGCGGAACAAGTACGTTTGACGGTCTTTCCATTGCGTGGGCGGTGGTGGAGTATTTAAGCGACAAAAAGCTTATCGGCGCAAAATCGCTTTTTGCAACTCACTATCACGAGCTTATCGCATTGGAGGACGAAATAGACGGAGTAAACAACTATTCGATTGCAGTTAAAAAGCATGGTGACAATATTACCTTCCTTCGCAAAATAGTAAAAGGCGGCACAGACGACAGCTTCGGAATTGAGGTTGCGCATCTTGCGGGCGTGCCGAAAAAAGTGGTTGAAAGGGCGAAGGAAATTCTTGCAAATATCGAAAAGGGCGACTTTAACAAGGAGCATAAAAGCGTTAATTATGATATGGACAAGAAATCGGATGAGGAGATGGCAAGCAAAATTATCGGCATTATAAAAAGCTACGATATTTCAACTCTTACGCCTATTGAAGCGCTTAATGCCATATATAAACTGCAAAGAATTATTGATAAAAAGGAATAAAAAGGAGGGGCGTTTATGGGAAAAATTAATGTTTTGACGCAAGAGGTTGCAAATATGATTTCTGCGGGCGAGGTTGTGGAACGGCCTTCGTCGGTGGTTAAGGAGCTTGTGGAGAATTCCATAGACGCTCTTGCAAAAAGCATTACCGTTGAAATAAAAAACGGCGGTATGTCCTATATCCGCGTTACGGATAACGGCGGCGGCATTGAAAAGGACGACCTTAAAACAGCGTTTTTGCCGCACGCTACAAGCAAAATAAAAAACGGCGCAGACCTTGCAAAAATTATGACACTTGGCTTTCGCGGCGAGGCACTTGCAAGCATTGCGGCGGTATCATGCACCGAGGTTTTCACAAAAACCAAGGACAGTAATTTCGGCTCAATGCTTACAATAAAGGGCGGCGAGGTTATAGCAGAGGATGAAACGGGCTGTGCAAACGGCACCACTGTCATTGTGCGCGATTTGTTTTACAACACTCCGGCGCGAATGAAGTTTTTGAAAAAGGATTCTGCCGAAACCGCCTATATAACCGATGTTATGAACAAGTTTATTTTAGGCAATCCGAATATTGCCATTAAATATTTAAGTCCGTCAAAAAATATAACCGCGCCGGGTGACGGAAAGCTTATAAATTCCATTTTTGCGGTATACGGGCGCGACTATATAAACAATGTCATTGAGGTTGACTACGCGGACGAAAACGCGCGCGTTACGGGATATATCGGCAATTCGCAGATTTCGCGGAACACACGCGCATATCAGACGTTTTTTATAAACGGCAGAAATTTTGTCAGCAAAATTGTGTCGGCGGCGCTTTCCGAAGGCTATAAAAACACTGTTATGGTGGGAAAATTTCCGTTTGCGGTGCTTAATATTGAGGTAAACCCCGCGTTTGTGGACGTTAACGTTCACCCTACAAAAATGGAGGTTCGTTTTTCGGATGACAAAAAGATTTTTGAAACGGTTTACTGGGCGGTTAAAAACGCACTTGAGAAAAAACGAATTGTTCCCGAAATAAAAATGTATGAGAAAAGAGCGGAAAAAAAGAAATTTGATGTTCCCGAAAACATAAAAAAATCGAGCCAGATGGACATAAATCTTTTGCGCGACGCCTTTGTTAAAAATAAGGAAAGCTATCAAGCAGACATTGTAAAAAATAAAGGCAATTATGAAAAAGAAGCATTAGACGCTGTGCATTTTGCCGAAAATTCAAAAAATATTTCGGATGATAAAAAGGGCTTTGACGAAAAAAAGCTTACCATAGATGATTTAAGAGAAAAAACGGGCGCGTCGGCGCTCTCCGACAGCGGAGGATATTTTGCGGATGATGAATTTGTAAAAACTGCAAAAAGTATTGAAACGTTTGAATCACAAAAGTCAAAAAGCTTTGAAAACGAAGGTAAAATTTCAGAAAATATTGAAAATTTAAGCAAAAATACAGAAAATATTGAAAATTCAGAAAAACCAAATGCGGAAAGCACACCGCCGCTCAAGGCAGGTGTTGATTTTAAGGTAATCGGGCAGATTTTTTCTACCTATATTATACTTGAAATGGGTGCGGAAATGCACATTATCGACCAGCACGCCGCTCACGAACGGCTTTATTTTGAGGAGTTTCTGGAGGATTACAAAAACAAGAGCATACTGTCGCAGATTATGCTCATTCCCGCAACGGTAAGCCTTACGCCGCCGCTGTTTGAAACGGCGGTGGAAAACAAGGAGTTTTTTGCGTCGCTCGGTTTTGAAATTGACGATTTCGGCAACAATGTTGTTGTAATACGAAAAATTCCGGCAGCGCTCGAAGGGTGCAATGTAAGCGAGCTTATTATAGAAATAGCTGAAATCCTGCAGAAAAAAAGCAATGTTGATTTAACTGATTTATCCGAAATTTCACTGCATACTATGGCGTGCAAGCGTGCCATTAAAGGAAATACGCCTCTTTCATTTAAAGAAATGGAGGATTTGGCGCAGAAGGTTTACACGCTCGGCAGTATAAACACTTGTCCCCACGGGCGCCCCATAGAAATTAAGATGAGCAAAAAGGATTTGGAAAAGGAATTTAAAAGGATTGTCTGATGACTGATACGAAAAATATTTTTGCTGCCGCAATCGTAGGGCCTACGGGTGTCGGCAAAACAAAAACCTCGGTTTTGCTTGCAAAAAAAATTAACGCGCAGATTATTTCGGCCGATTCTATGCAGGTTTATAAGGGTATGGATATCGGCACTGCAAAGGCGACCAAAGACGAAATGGACGGCGTTCGGCATTATATGCTGGATATTGCCGACCCAAGCGAGGAATACAACGTTGTAAGATATGTTTCGGAGGCAAAAGAGGCACTTCATAAAATCGTAAACAACGGATTTTTTCCGCTTGTTGCGGGCGGAACAGGGCTTTATGCCGATTCGCTTTTAAACGGAATTGATTTTTCGGATACTGTAAACGATGAAGAATACCGAAAAAAGCTTTTGAAAATTGCCGAGGAAAAAGGAAACGAATTTCTGCACTCTATGCTTGAAAAAATTGACGGCGAGAGCGCTGTTAAAATTCATCCCAACAATGTAAAAAGAGTTATCCGCGCGCTTGAAATTTAT
>JALEIO010000225.1 GCA_022769845.1 Oscillospiraceae bacterium | reverse complement strand
CGACACATATTCGCCCGTCTGTGCCGAAGGAGCCGAAAGAGCTGCAGAAACAGTTCCGTTTTCCGTATTGCCCGATAAAGCTGTATTTATGAGTCTTCCGTCTGCGCCATACTGTGCAATAATAATAACCGGAGCCTCTTTACCTTCCTTTATCTTGCACTGTGCAGTAACGCCGCTTGAGGTGTACTTTGCTAAATCGTCTGCGCCCGTTGTGTATGTAAGTGCATAGTCCGCTTCCGTTACCGGATTAATCACAATATTGTCCACGCTGATTGAACCTGTTGCGCTTTTTTGCGGAGCAAAAACAAGGTAGTCGCCGCCAACTTTATGATTTGTTGGAATTTTTTCAGCAGCAGGAGTTGACATATCGCCGATATACAAATCTGCCTTTTTCTCATCCCTGTATATTTTAAGCTTAACATCTGTCCATACACCTTGTTCAGCCTTGCTGCTAACAGTAATCCAAGCTTTTTCGTCATTTGAGTTAACCACCGAATAGTCGCGATATTTAACGATTGCATAACTTGATATGCTTATTACAGCGCCCTCATTGCCACTTCCTCCGTCGCCGAGTCTTACAAATGCCGTGCCGTTTTTGTCAAGCTCATTTTTAATTTTGAATGATACTTCATATTCGGAATAATTCTCCGTAATGCTGCTGATGTCTCGCTTTACGCTGAACGGTTTATTTACCCCTATTTCATCTCCTTTTGCATTTTTTGTGATTTTAAGGTATTTATCAACCGTTTCGGGTGCTGCGTCATCGTACTTATAGTCAATATACGCATATCCATTTGACGAATATAGCGT
Organism: Oscillospiraceae bacterium; assembly: GCA_022769845.1. Taxonomy (GTDB): domain Bacteria; phylum Bacillota; class Clostridia; order UMGS1810; family UMGS1810; genus Qingrenia. Next base: position 2,074 of record JALEIO010000225.1, on the reverse strand, counting down.
GTTTCCGTTTTCAAATCCGCCGATATTGGAATTTTCTTTATTTGGAATTGTTCCTATTTCGAAGTTGTCAAAATTAATATTTGTCGCCTCGCTCCAGTTTGTATCACTGCACGACGCGGTGTCGGTTACCGTAACTTTGATGTCGTCGATTGCAAGACGGCCGAGTGTTTTTTGAAAAATAAACTTCAGAGAATCAAATGAACATCCCGTGTATAGCGGTGCATCCTTGTAAAGGAGAGTTCCGTCGACTTTAAGAGCGGCGGTATTATTCTTTCTATCAATGCTAATCTCATAATTTCTGAATGAATTGCCATCACTTGAATCACTAAAAGTTGTAGTGCAGCTATAAGCTTTTGTGACCTCTGCGGAAACCTTCTTATCATTGCAAAAAATGTTGTATGTTTTACCTGATGCATTGATATAAAAACTCCACCTTGCGCCGCAATCCATATATAGTTGTGTTTTGCTCGCTGCTGCCGGACTTACTCTCATTTTGAACTTTACAGTATATTTTTGCGCATTTGCAAGCGAATTTATTTTCGGGCTTGCGTCTGTTTTAAGAAAGTTAATGGTCATACTTGGAGTTTTATTTTCTACGGTTTGCTGCATTTCCAAATAATTCGAGTTATCTCCTCTTATTTTAAACTTTGTATTTCCAGCAGTAGCATAATGTATTCCGTTCGTATCATTTGTATAAGTAGCACCTGGATTTTCGTTCTGAAAATCATTCACATAAGTAACAATACCTTCATCCGTTATGCTTTGAGTATACACATCAGCCGCAAACGAAGCAAACGGAATTGTGCATACAATCATACAAATTACCAAAAGCACGCTTATTTTTTTCATACCTACATTCTCCTCACATTAAAATTTATATTTATTTTTGCTTTGCACTGTGTTAAAAATTCTTTTTTATAATTTCACTGCTCAATAGCTTTGATGCCATAACATCGCTGTAAATATAAATTTGTGCGCAGTCCGCACCGTTTAGTTCTGCCTGCAAAAACGCTGTTTTACTTTCGCCGTTATTAAGCAAAACGGGTGCAATTCGCATTTTTTCGCCCTTGCTGCCCTTAAAAAGCGCCATTACAACATAAACCGTCACTTCGGAATCAGAAGTGTTTTTAATGCTTACCTCCGCCTTGCAAAGTCCGTCCGAGGTTTTGATATTTGAGCCTGACACCGAAATAACATCTGCATCCGTTAAAAATTCACCGGTTACATTTTCACCAAAGGCAACACCGTCAGCAATCATTGCATTTTCGGAAATCACAACTGTATATCTTGATGACGGAACAAGCTTTTTAGCAGTAGATATTATAATTGATGACATCGCATCGTCATAATACACGCTCTTTATATCTACATATCGGCCCTTTGCATTTTTTACCGAAACTGTTTTTTCATTTATGCTGCTTTCGTAAACCTTTGAGCTTAATTTTACGGTTATTTCATTATCGCCGTTGTAGTCACAGGAGGTAATCGTTGGCAAATCATAAAAACCCGTCACCCTGATATTGTCTATTGCAGTATATCCAAGGTTTTCTTCGCCGGGGCCGTAAAGTCTTAAAAGCTTAAGTCCCAAATTCCCGTCCGCATTTGTTGAATGAAGCATCTCGTCAAACAACAGCGGCGTGCCGTCAACAAATACGCTCACTGTGTTTTTAACGGTGTCCGCTTTAATTAAGAAATGATACCATTTATGCTCCTCATAGGTCGTAACAAGCTTGTTTAGCACCTTCATTTCCGAGCCTGTAAATCTTACAATATTTGTTTCTTTATCGTTGTTAAGCCTTAACACCATTGTTTTTTTACCGCTGCTTTCAACGGTGTCTACATAAAGGTCGTATTCGATGTTTATTCTGCCGGTGCTTTCCTTTAAAGGTATATCGATATACGGAATATCCGCTGACGTATAATTTTCGCTTGGTTCATCCACACCGACAAGCAAGCTGTCGCCATGCTCTGCATCAATCACATCTGTTTTTACATATCCGCGACGCGGATACATTGATATTCCCGAATCGAGAATATTTGAATCTCCCTCATTAAATTCAAAATCCTCAAATAC
>JALEIO010000210.1 GCA_022769845.1 Oscillospiraceae bacterium | reverse complement strand
TAGGATTGTGAGACTAAAATCGCCCTCTTAAAATGAGGACAAACGACGGCATAGCAGGCCGCCCGGTATAGAGGCAAAACGCCTTTATCGCCGGGCGGCTTTTTTGTGCCTTTTTATATGATATTACAAAGCAAAGGAAGCAAAAGCGATTATCGCATAAATAAAAAATTGCCCTGCATAGGACAAAATTATGCTTTTTGTCGGATATGCCCTGCGGCACGGAGGACACTTTATGAAGCACAGAGCAAAGCGCAAAAAGCATAAGCCTAAAGGACATCACCGCAAATCTTCGGGAAAACATCACAGAAAACCGCCACCGTATTATAGCCGTGCTCCGCCTCTCTCTTTTGTGCAAATTCAACAAAATTTACACAAAAGGGTGAAATTATGAAATTATTTTTTGATTTAGGAAAAGAACTGTCCGCAATATCATTTAGAATAGTTAGCGAAAGGAGGTGCATTCGGCTTGGATAGGCAATTAACTTCTTTTGAAAGAAGACTTGAAATTCTTTTTATCCTTATGCGAAACAATAAATGCTCTATGAAAGACTTGGCATTTCATTATTCTGTTTCAGACAGGACAATTCGCAGGGATATACTGTTTTTGAGCCGATATGCACCTATATGTACCAAAACAGGAATAGATGGAGGAGCGTTTTTAATGAGCGGGTACCGAAAAGAGTTTTATTTACCTTTGTCCATAGACGAGGAAAGTCTTTTGTTAAGGCTTATGCCTACCGTTTGCGAAAACGAGCAACATCTGATTGCGACAATAATTAACAAGTACGCGATGTCTAAACAGAGTACATAACCCTTTCATTTTACAAAGAAAGCACGCAAGATAACGGCGGTGCAGTATAACGGCAAACAGATACATTCCGGTATGGACGAGCCAAGCGGCAGATACGCCAAGACGATAGTTTTTGCTTCTACTTCATCCTTCTTTCAATGATGAAAAAATATCCGAGCGAGAAATATCAATGCCGCAGAGCAAGGCAGCTACCTTGCAGGCGATGACTTTATATCGGGACAATGATACTTCTGCCCAGCCACAGTCCGAGCGTTAAAAGCGTCGCAGGCAATGGGGGCAGCTCGGTCGGATGGCGGAGAGGTGAAATTCCTATGGAGTGTTCTTGCAAAACACCGTCTGAAAAATTGCTTCAAAACAAAGAAAATAAGTTGTACCCGTCTTTCGGGACGGGTACGGCTTAACTTTGATATTAGAAATTAAAGCATTTTATAAGTGCTTTAATTTGTGGTATTAAAGAAAATTATTACATAAAGAATAATTATTGATTTCAAGTCATAGTATTAAATAAACCAAAAAGAGGAGGGATTATTTTGAATACAAAATCAAATACGGACAACATCTCTCGTCTTGCACATTTGCTTAATCAAAAGTATATGAACATAATTCTTCATCAAAATAAAAAAATACCTACATATATGTACGAGCAGGTTAATGAACAGCTATCAAAAAAAATTGACGAGCTTGAAAAGACCTGCTACACTTGTATATAGAAAGTGGGTGTCATTTATGGATTTATTAAAAGCAAGACGGCTTTTGGATACGGGTAAAAGTATTTTTGATATTGAGCTTCGGGTGGTTTATTATGCAAGAGTATCTACCGACAGAGATGAGCAGTTAAATTCTCTTGAAAATCAGACAGGCTATTATGAAAATCTCATTAAAACAAACAAAAATTGGACTTTTTCAGGCGGGTATATTGATGAAGGTATCAGCGGCACAAGCGTAAATAAGCGTGAAGAATTTTTGAGAATGATTGATGATGGTATGGAAGAAAAATTTGACCTAATCATTACAAAAGAAATCAGCCGATTTTCACGCTCTACGCTTGACAGTATAAAATATACGCAAGACTTGCTGAGCCACGGTGTAGGTGTGTTTTTTCAATCGGATAATATTAACACATTGTATTCCGATTCGGAGCTTCGTTTAACAATTATGGCTTCTCTCGCACAGGATGAAATGAGAAGATTATCAGAGAGAGTAAAATTCGGAATGAGGCAAGCCTATGAGAACGGAAAAGTTTTGGGAACCAATAATTTGTATGGTTATAAAAAGCAAGATTGTAAACTCATTGTGGACGAAGAAACAGCACCGTTTATAAGAGATTTGTTTTCATTATACGCTTCGGGAAAATACGGATTTCGCACAATAACAAGAAAATTAACTGAAATGGGATACAGAAATCAGCAAGGGAAAGAATTAAATCCGGGAACATTAAAACAGATATTGATAAACCCGAAATACAAAGGGTATTATCACGGCAGACTTACCGAAAGCAATAATTATCGAGATAAAAAAAGTATAAAGTTACCGGAATCAGATCATTTGCTTTACAAAGATGAGGATATTCCTGCAATCGTCAGTGAGGAACTGTGGGAACGTGCAAATAGTATTTTGAAGGAACGAGAAATTAAATACAAGAAAAAAAGCAGCGGAACACAAAGTCGGTTCCCGTACAGCGGTAAAATCAAATGTGAGGAACACGGCACATTTTATTATCGAAAGATGTGGAAAGACAGAAAAGTACCGCAGGAAGGTTGGTGCTGCAAGGTTTACCTCGCCAAAGGCAGAAAGGAATGTAAATCGCCGCATTTATACACTCGTGATTTAGATGCTATCCTCGCTAAAATCGGCGAGGATATTCTTGAAA
>JALEIO010000209.1 GCA_022769845.1 Oscillospiraceae bacterium | reverse complement strand
GACGAAAGTGTGAGATTATCCTTTACCATATCGTGCGAGAAAAATGTTGGGTTAAAGTCAATTCCCATATTTCTTGCTTTTGCAAATTCTACCCATTTTGCAAAATGCTTGGGTTCAATTTCGTTTCGGTCGGCAAATTCGCCTTCTTCAAAAACCGCATAGCAAGCGTGAAGATTAAGCTTTTTCTTGCCCGGGATAAGACTCATTGCCTTGTCAATATCGGCAGTAAGTTCTTTAAATGTGCGCGCTCTGCCCGGGTAGTTTCCGGTTGTCTGAATACCGCCCGACAGGCTCTCTTTGGTGTCAAAGCCGCATACGTCGTCGCCCTGCCAGCAGTGCATTGAAACTGTCACGTTTTTTAGAGTGTCAATAGCTTTTTTTACGTCCACGCCGAGCTTTTCATATTCTTTTGCTGCGCTTTCAAATCTATCCATTTTTATTCCTCCGTAAAGTTATCTTATATTGTCATAATATCATCAAAACTTCAAAAAATAAAGGACGCTTTTTGTGTTAAAAAGTGTCCTTATTTGCCAAAAGTATTTTTGGTGTTTTCTGAATTTAATTTGCGGTATTGCCGCGGCGACATACCAAAGTTATTTTTAAAAATTCTGTGGAAATAGCTTGCGTTGCTGTAGCCTGTTTGAATTGAAATGTCCAAAACGTTAAGGTCGGTTGTTCTTAAAAGAAAGCACGCCTGCGAAAGTCGTTTCTGCTGAACAATTTCAGTATAGGTTTTGCCGAACTTGCGTTTTATTTCTTTTGAAAACCAGTATAAATCATAGTGCAAAAGGTTTGCAAGCTCGGTAAGAGAGCCGTTTTTGTAATTTTCTTCAACATAGGCAAGAACTTTTATGATAAAGTTGTTCTCATCCGAATAGTTTACAAGTCTGTCGGTGTGATTTAAAAGGCAGATAAACAAAAGCCCCATTGTGTACTGATTAATTTTTCGCTTGTTCGCAGTTTTTGTAATAAGCGTCCATATAAGATTTTCAACAAGATTTTGTACAGGAAGGATGTCTGAAACTTCAAAGTGAAGAAAGCTTGATTTTTTTCCGTCGCTTTTTAAATGTTCTATTATAAATCTTCTTAATAAAGTGTCCTCATTTCCAAGCATAGCAAGAGATGAATCAAAAAATTCGGGCAGAATTATAAAATTTACGGCAATGTCATTTTGCTTGGCGGGCAAAATCTCCTGGCTTGCGTTTTGCCCCAAAAATAAAAGCTCACCTTCGTTTAAAACGATTTTTTTGCCGTTTATAATGTGAGTGGTTGTTCCGCTGCACATATAAATTACCTCAATATAATCGTGGGAATGTTTGGGAAAATGCACAAAACGGGTGTGAGGACGAACCGTAATAAGCTTGCCCTCCTCCATAAGCTTTTTGCTGCTTATAACGTCTGCATTTTTGCTTACATAAAGGCTTTTATCGATTTGTTCGCCGCTTAAAATTGCTTTTTCTTCCTCTGTTATCGGCATAAGCTTATCCAATATTTTTTGATTTATCATATTTTTCATTCCTTTTATGACACTGATTAATCCTAATAAGTGCTCATTAAAAAAGTTACTTTTTTAGTGCAGATTTTTTCTTGACTTCCTTACGATATAATATCACAATATGGTTCAAAAGTAAATAAAATTAAAAAAATGTTGAACATATCAAAAAAATGGTATATAATATAATAAAAGAAATTTTTCGGGGGAAATAAAAAATGATTTTTTATACGCTTGAAAAGTATTTTTTGTATTTTATTCTGTATGCGGTTATTGGATGGATTTATGAAAGTATTCTTTGCTCCGTAACAAGCAGAAAGTTTGTAAACCGAGGCTTTTTGAACGGCCCTTACTGCCCGATTTACGGTGCGGGAGCGCTGCTTAACATACTGATTCTCGGGAAAATTAAAAATCCCGTTCTGCTGTTTTTTTCAAGCGCAATTCTTACTTGCTCACTTGAATATATCACGTCATATGCGATGGAAAAAATGTTTCACGCTCGTTGGTGGGATTATTCTGACTCGAAATTCAACATAAAGGGGAGGGTTTGCCTTCTCGGAGCGGTTGTTTTCGGTATGCTTTCGGTTCTGCTTATTTTGTTTATTCACCCGTTTGTGTCAAAATATATTGACAGTGCGCCAAGGTTTCTTTTGCACATTGCGTCGGGAACGCTTTTTGCAATTTTTACTGCCGACTGCGTTGTCACCATTTCCGGATTTACCAGCTTTAATGCTCGTCTTAAAGAATTTTCGGAATATCTTGGCAAAAAGAAAGAGGACGCCGCTGCGGAGTTTGAAAAATTCCGAAAAGAAAATGTTTCGCTCAAGCTTAATTCTGCTTACGAGATGTTTCTTTTGCGCCTCAACAGTCAGCACAGACGTATGATTAAGGGCTTTCCGAAATTGAAATCAATAAGATATGAGGAGGCTTTAAATAAGCTGCATACGAGCATTTATGAGTTCAGAAAGCACAGAAGGATAAGCAAACAGATTAAAAAATAATTTTTATAAAACGGGCCGATTCAAAATCGACCCGTTTTTATGTTTGTAAGCAGATGTTTTTAATGCTTTTTTAGGTGTGAAATTGTAAATTTTACACAAATGGTTTAGCAAAACCATTTGTTCAGTAGACATTATTTTAATTTACAAACATCCACCCATTCGTCAAAATTTGAAAATTTTTCAAGCTCGGGGATTGTAACCTCAATCGCGCTGTTTGAGCTTCCGCACGCGGGAAAAACTGTGTCAAAACGCTTAAGCGATTCGTCAAGATAAATTTTTACGCCATCGTTTACGGCAAACGGACACACTCCGCCTACAGCGTGGCCGATAAGCTTTGACGCCTCGTCGGGAGTGAGCATTTTTGCCTTTGTGCCGAATTTTTTCTTGTATTTTGCGTTGTCAATTTTCATATCGCCTGCTGTTACAACCAAAATAGGCTCATCGTTTTTCATAAACGAAATAGACTTTGCAATGCGCTTTCCTTCGCAGTTAAGCGCCTGCGCAGCAAGCTCCACAGTTGCACTGGATACGTCAAATTCCAAAATTCTATCCTCAATGTTTAACGTTTTAAAATAATTTCGTACTTTTTCTATGGACATTTTACCGCCTCCAAATATGATGTCAGGCAGTCAGAAAATAATCCGACTGCCTGATTAAGAATACCACAATATTAAAAAAATGTCAAATTTTACAGCGCTGACTGCGTGTCATTGGGGTCGCCGTTGATTGCAAGGTCATATTCGTGCGACCAGTCAAGGCCGCGGTACTGCGCCGCCCTGTCATCCTTTTCGATAAAGTCCATAAGAAGGTCTAACATATCCTTCGTCCAGGTGTTTTTGTCAATTTGCGCAGTGGTGAACTTGTTGAGCGTAATCATCTCAAAACCGAACAAATCTTTTACCTGTGTTTTTGCCGCACCGCCGACAACCTCCTCGACAAGGTGGGACGGGATAAACAACACTCCGCCGCCTGCACCGAAAACAACATCACCGGGAAGACAAATTGCGTTGCCTATGCGAGTGGGTGTGTTGTATGCAGTCATAATAAAATCGCGGATAGGGGTAGGGTCAATGCCACGGTAGTAAACCTGCGTGTCTGCAACCTTTTTCATCTGCTCGGTGTCGCGAACGCCGCCCCATATTACCGCGCCGCCGTTTTCGTTTTTTGTTTTGTTTTTAAGCGCGGTTGTGAGGTTGCCGCCAAGAAATGTGCCTTTGTAAATTTTGTCGTACATATCAATAACGGGAACATCATATTCCATAAGATTGTCAATTACCCACTGGTTATATGTACCCGTTCTGCCTTCATTTCTTCCGATATCTTTTACAACTTCGTCAAGGTCGGGGCGGTAAGGACAGTATGTAGCCGTAACGGCTCTGCCGATAAGCTTTCTGCCATCATCGTGCAGCGTGTGAAGCCTGCCTTCAAACTGGCTTTCATAGCCTTTTACAAAAATCGGCTTCCATACCTCCTCAAGAGTCAGAGTTTTAAGTGCCTTTAAATATTTTTCGTCAACCTTCGGCCTGCCGTCAGGAAGTCTTTCACCCTTCCAAAGCGGCGTAAGCTTTATTATTTCTTCTTTTACGTTAAAATTCATTTTTATCCTCCATATTACAGATGCATTCCGCCGTCGATTATAATTTCCGACCCGGTTATATATCGTCCCTCGTTGCTGCATAGCAATAGAACTGCGGGCGCAATGTCAGACGGTTCGCCGACATATCCGCACGGTATGCTGTTAATAACCTTTTTTTTGAAATCCTCGTTTTCAAGCGCCTTGTTATTTCTGGGGGTGTTAATTGCGCCGGGGGCAACGTTGTTTAACGTTACGCCGAAGGGTGCCAGAAAAGGTGCAACATTTTCTACAAGCTTCATTTGAGCCGCTTTTGTAATGCCGTAAACAGACAGTTCGGGATGATTGTTATACTGATTTACACTGCCGATTGTCACAATTCTGCCCCAGCCGTTTTTCTTCATTGCGGGAGCGTATTTTTTTATAAGATAATATGTGCTTTTTATATTGCAGTCAAACTGTATGTCAAATTCTTCGTCTGTAAATTCATCCCATTTGCGCTTATACTGAATTGACGCGTTGAGAACAAGAATATCAACATCGCCCGTTTGGTTATATAGCGCGTCGATTTCGTCCTTTTTGCAGAGGTTAGCGCGTGCAGGCGCGCTGTTTTTAATGTTTTCGCACGCTTTTTGACATTTTTCGATGCTTGACGCGCCGTTTACATAAACAAACGCGCCATTTTCCGAAAGAATTTTTGCAATTTCAAAGCCGATGCCTTGCGTTGCGCCTGTAACAAGCGCTCTCTTGCCTGTTAAGTCAAACATTTTTGTCACCCTTTATATCGAAAACGAAAACTCGTTTCCATTGTTCTTTGAAAAATTAATTTTGCTGTTTACACATTTGCCATCTGCACATATTTGTACGTCGTATTCACCGTAGAAGCCGCGCGTTTTTGCATTGCCTTCACAGTCAGTAAGAATTTCGGCGTTTGTAATCCACTCTTTATGGAACAAATTGTAAATGACATCATATGCAGGCTTTGGACTCAAATCATAGCGCAAAAGTCCGCCGCGGTAATAATTTTCGCCTGCCGTCATATCGCCCTGCGGAGCAAATGCGGCATAACCGTCGGGCAAATTCCAGTAGACAATCTGCTCAACGTTTTTGTGGCTGAACCAAATAGAATACATATTTTTGATAAGTTTAGCCTGGATTTCTTCGTCCTCTTCTTTGTCTGTGTATGCAGGAATGGTAATTTCGGTAATCTGAATGGGAAGATTAAAGTTTGCGTATAAGTCGAGTACCTTATAAGCATGCTCGGGATTGTAAGGATATTTTGTATATTCTGCCTCATTTTCCTGCTTTGTAAACATATGGAACTGCATTCCGACAGCGTCAATCGGCGCGCCGTTTTTTATTGAGTTTTCAATATTCATATAATAGCGCGAACGTTTTCTTGCCGCCTCACGCCAAAATTCGCTCCATTCGTTTATGCAAAGCTGATTTTTCGGAAAGTATTTTCGCGCGGTTTTAAAACAATATTCGATAAAATCGTCTTCATCGTAAAGAGCAGTTTCTCTGTGTACCCAGAAGTGCTCGTTGGTAACCTCTATTGTGCGGATTTTGTCGGCATAGCGCTCCGAAATTTCTTTGCAGCGTCGTTCGTAATTTTCTTTCACTTCGTCAAGGCTTGCGTCTTTGAGCCAATCGGGGAACGTATGGTTGTATGCAAGAGCATGCTCTCTCGGCTCAATATTGTGCTTTTCGCAAAATTCAATGCAAAGGTCAATAGGCGGTCTACGATAGAGTTTTGGAGAATTTTTATCATATCGCGTTTTGCCCTTTTCGGGTTCTGTTGCAGCCCAGTAGAAGGGAAGGGTTGCCATATTGAACGCATTTGCAAAATGTTTTTTGTAAGCTTCGTTTTTTTCTTCGGTGTCAAATTCATCCAACATGAACAAATTTGCGCCGTGCTTAAACTCATGATTTGTCTGCTTAAGTGTTACTTTTGCACTTTTTACGGGTTTGCCGTCTGCATCTGTAATCTTAATGTTTATATCTCCTTTTC
>JALEIO010000201.1 GCA_022769845.1 Oscillospiraceae bacterium | reverse complement strand
GGTTAAAATTTACTTAAAAGTGGAGATAAGTGTGTTAAAGTGGCACTTTGTGGTAGAAATTTTTTAAAAATCACAAAATTGCGGCTTTGTTTTCATCTAAAAATATGAAAGGGCGGTGAGTAAATGTCTTACGGTTTCAGCGGAGAGTATCAGCACAGTGTTGACGCAAAGGGAAGAATGATTGTCCCCTCAAAATTCAGAGATTTGCTGGGCGAAACCTTTATGGTTACGCGCGGGCTTGACAACTGCCTTTTTGTATATCCCAAAGAAGCGTGGGAGGCATTTACCCAAAAGCTTAAACAGCTGCCCATTTCAAACACCAACGCACGTCAGTTTGTAAGGTTTTTCCTCTCGGGTGCGGTAGAATGCGAGCTTGACAAGCAGGGAAGAATTCTTCTTCCGCAAAATCTTCGCACTTATGCGGATATTTCAAAGGATGTGGCTGTTATCGGCGTAGGCGAAAGAGCTGAAATATGGAACAGCGAGCAGTGGAAAGCATACAACGGCAGCATTTCTCCCGACGAGGTGGCATCAAATATGGAATCGTTGGGAATTTAGGTGAATAAAATTGGAATTTAAACATATTTCTGTTCTTTTAAATGAGTCGGTGAACGCACTCAATATAAAAAAAGACGGCGTTTATGCTGACGGAACCTTGGGTGGCGGCGGTCACAGCGAAAAAATACTTGAAAGGCTGTCTGGCAAGGGGCTTCTCATCGGAATTGACCGGGACATTGAGGCAATAGAAGCGGCAAAAGAGCGGCTTAAAAATTACTCAAATGTTATTTACGAAAATACAAATTTTAAAAACATCAAAGAAATTCTTCAAAAAAACGACATTAAAAATATTGACGGAGCAGTGCTTGATTTGGGTGTTTCGTCATATCAGCTTGACAATGCGGACAGAGGTTTTAGCTACATCGCTTCTTCAAGGCTGGATATGCGTATGGACACGTCGGCAAGCCTTGATGCGTATAAGGTTGTAAATACCTATTCGGAAGAGGAACTTGCAAAGATATTCTTTGAATACGGCGAAGAAAAATTTTCGCGGCGCATTGCGGCAAAAATTGTGGAAGAGCGCGCAAAAAAGCCGATTGAAACAACGCTTGAGTTATCCGAGCTTGTGAAAAAATGTATTCCGCAAAAAACGGTTAAAAAAGGCTCGCATCCTGCAAAAAGAGTGTTTCAGGCAATAAGAATTGAGGTTAACGGAGAGCTTGATATTTTGGAGGGTGCAATAAACGATTTTTTTGATTCGCTAAAATCGGGCGGACGGTTGGCGATTATAAGCTTTCATTCGCTTGAGGACAGAATTGTTAAAAACACATTTGCAAATCTTGCGCGGGGATGCGTTTGCCCCAAGGATTTTCCTGTGTGCGTGTGCGGACAAAAACCGAGGGGAAAAATAATTACCAAAAAAGCGGTTGTTCCCACAGAGGACGAAATAGAATTTAACAAACGTTCAAAAAGCTCAAAGCTTCGGGTGATAGAAAAGATTTAAAGGTAAAAATTTAAAGGCGGTGCAAATGAAAAAATGAGTAAATATTATTATACCAACGGTTCATCGGCGTACAGCTTGGATAAATACGATATTGAAAATTACTATACAAAAAAACGCATAAACGAGGAAGAAGCAAAAAAAGCAAGGGCGGTAAGGAGCGCAAAGCTTCGCCTTCGAGCGATTGCTTCAATTTTGGTTGTTTTTGCGGTTGCGTGCACAATTTTATACAGAAACGTTATTATTATTGAATCCTCCACCGAGGCACAGCAGCTTGAAGAAAAGCTTACAACGCTTCAGGCGGCGAATACAAAGCTTAATTACGAACTGAATAAAGAAGTTGATTTAAAAAAGGTTGAAGAAATTGCCACAACAAAGCTTGGTATGAAACGCCCCGACAAACATCAAACAGTTTATGTGGACGTTACGCAGAAAAATTATGCAGAGGTTAAAAACAACACCGCCGAAAAGAGTCTTGTCGGCACGTTCAGCGTTATAAAGCAGAAGGTTATTAATGTTTTGGAATATTTGCAATAGGTTAAAAATATAAATTATTAGGAGTAAAAGGATATTTCGCGCTTTATGTGCAGAATAAGTTCTTTGCTCCTTTAGTATTATTTTAAAAAGAAATTAATAAATTAAAATTTGCCTGAAACAGAGGAATGTAAATGTCGAAAAAATCAAAATTAACACTTGGCAAACGCTCGGTATTCATTCTTTTTGCGTTTTGTGCAGTTTTTTTTGCATTGGTATTAAGAATAGGCTGGGTTCAGTTTGTGGACGGCAGCAAGCTTCAGCAGCAAGCTGTTGAGCAGCAGACAAAAGATAAGGTTATAAGCTCAAAAAGAGGCACTATATATGACAGAAATATGAAGGCTTTGGCGCAGAGTGCGTCTGTGGATACCGTATGCGCTACTCCGCGTGAAATTGCAGAGGGCAAAAATACCGAAAAGGTTGCGTCTGACCTTGCGGAAATTCTCGATATGAAAAAAGAGGACGTTTTAAAAATTATTACAAAAAAATCGTCCTACGAAATTTTAAAACGTAAAATAGACCCTGAACAGTCGCAGAAGATAAGAGAGCTTAATTATAAGGGAATTTATCTTACCGAGGATTCAAAAAGATATTATCCGTACGGTAATTTTGCGTCGCATGTTATAGGCTTTGTGGGAGCTGACAACCAGGGATTAAACGGCATCGAAATGGTGTATGACAAATATCTTAAAGGCGAACCCGGCAGAATTATCACCGCAAAAAACGCTCTTGGCAGCGATATGCCTTATAAATACGAAAAGTACATAAATGCGCAGAACGGCGTTAACGTTGTGCTTACAATCGACGAGGTTATTCAGCATTTTGTTGAAAAGGAGCTTGAGGCGGCGGTTGAAAAATACGGCGTTCAAAACGGTGCTGCGTGTATTGTTATGAATGCAAAAACCGGCGACATTCTTGCTATGGCAACAAAGCCGGATTACGATTTGAATTCGCCGTTTACACTTAACAATCAGGCGGATATTGACACTTTAAATACGCTCTCGGGTGACGCAAAAACAAAGTTTTTCAATGAGGCGTGCAATAAAATGTGGCGCAACAAAGCGGTTTGCGATACATACGAGCCCGGCTCGACGTTCAAACCCTTTGTTGCCGCAATGGCTATTGAAGAAAATGTTGTAAAGGATAATGATACCTTTAACTGCCCGGGTTATCACAAGGTTGGAAAGCATATAATTTCCTGCCATAAAAGGTCGGGTCACGGTATCGAAACCTTTGTTGAGGGCGTAAGAAACTCGTGCAACCCTGTATTTATGATGGTGGGCGCGCGCGTTGGAAATGCAAATTTCAAAAAATATTTTGAACGCTTCGGTTTTGCCGAAACCACTGGATTTGAGCTTCCCGGTGAAGCAAAGGGCGTTTTCTTCTCGGATGAAAGCTTTAACGAAACCGAACTTGCAACAAGCTCGTTCGGGCAAGGCTTTAACATTACGCCGCTTCAGCTTGTAACGGCGCTTACAGCCATTACAAATGACGGAAAAATGGTGCGCCCGAGAATTGTAAAAGAGCTTGTGGATGATGGCGGAAAAGTGGTAAAAAGCTTTGAACCCGAAATTATAAGAGATGTAATTTCAGCCGACACTGCAAAAAAGTTGCGCGAAATTTTGGAGGGTGTTGTATCACAGGGAACTGCGAAAAACGCTTATATAAGAGGTATGAGAGTTGCGGGAAAAACCGGAACCAGCGAAAAGCTTCCGCGCGGAAACCGAAAATATATAGCTTCGTTTCTTGGTTTTGCGCCCGCAAACAATCCTGAAATTATCGGTCTTGTGGTGCTTGACGAGCCACCTGCCGACGGTCTTCATATGGGCGGTCAGATTGCCGCGCCGACCTTCCAGAAAATATTTGATTCAACGCTCCGTTACTTAAATATTGACCCGCAGTACACAGCAGAGGAGCTTACGCAGGCGGAAACAACCGTTCCGAATGTTGAGGGTCTTTCTGTAAAGGACGCAGAGATTAAGTTTGACGGCGCAGGCCTTTACTATAAAATTGTAGGCAGCGGCGACAGCGTTGTTTCACAAACTCCGAAGGGCGGAGTGATTGTTCAGACGGAATCAACAGTTATGCTCTATACCGAAGAGTCGGCGGCAAATGATGTTGTAGTTCCGAGCGTTATAGGAAAATCGCTTGCAGAAGCAAACAGAATACTTACAAATGCAAAGCTTAATATTAAAATAACCGGTCTTGCTGAAAGCGGCGGCGAAACGTATGTCGGCTCGCAGTCGCCCGAAGCGGGAGAACAGGTTTCTTCGGGAACTGTTGTTACCGTTGAAGCACTTTATAAAAACGTACATTAAAACATCGAAAGGGTGAATTTGTTTTGAAGCTTACTGACCTTATAAAAGATTTAAAGCCTGTTAAAATAAACGGAAAATCCGACATAGGCATTAATAAAATAGAATATGATTCGCGAAAGGTTACGCAAAACGATGTGTTTGTTGCCGTAAGAGGATATAAAACCGACGGTCACAACTACATTGAGCAGGCAATTAAGAACGGAGCTGCGGCGGTTATCGCCGAGGAGCATACCGAAAACATCAAGGTTTGCGAAATTATCACAGATAATACGAGAAAGGCTTTGTCGCTTGTTTCGGCAGCTTATTACGGCTATCCGTCCAAAAAAATGAAGCTTATCGGTATTACGGGTACAAACGGCAAAACCACTACAACATACCTTGTTAAATCAATTCTTGAATTTGCAGGATATAAGGTTGGTCTTATCGGAACAAATCAGAATATGATAGGCTCAAAGGTTATACCTACCGAACGAACAACGCCCGAGTCGCTTGAGCTGCAAAAGCTTTTTGCCGATATGGTGGCCGAGGGTGCGGAATATTGTGTTATGGAGGTTTCGTCACATTCGCTCTGTCTTGACAGAGTTTACGGAAACCCGTTTTATATCGGCGCGTTTACAAATCTTACACAGGATCACCTTGATTTTCACAAGACTATGGAGGAGTATGCAAAGGCAAAATCAATACTCTTTACAATGTGCGAACGCGCTGTTGTAAATGCGGACGATAAATATGTCAATGCCATTATTGAAAATGCGGATTGCAAGGTGGTTAAATACGGCATTAACAAAAAAAGCGATATTACGGCGAAAAATATAAAATACAACCAGAGAGGCGTGCTTTTTGAGGTGGAAACGCCTTTCGGAAGTGAAAATATCCGTCTTGACATACCAGGCGAATTTTCGGTATACAACGCGCTTTGCGCTATCGGAGTTTGTCAGGGCACAGGCGTTGGAATTTCAGACATTGCAAAAGCGCTCATTTTGGCAAAGGGTGTAAAGGGCAGAGCAGAGGTTTTAAGCACTCCCACCGATTATACCGTTATGATTGATTACGCGCACACACCGGACGGTTTGGAAAATATCATTGGCACAGTTAAAGGATTTTGCAGGGGCAGAGTTATAACTGTGTTTGGCTGCGGCGGCGACAGGGACGCTACAAAACGTCCTAAAATGGGAAAAATTGCAGGAGATTTGTCTGATTTCTGCGTTGTTACAAGCGATAATCCGCGAACCGAAGATCCCGACGCAATTATAAAAGATATTTTGTCGGGTATGACAGATGTTAAAGCTGAGTATGTTGCAATTTGCGACCGCACCGAAGCTATTGAATACGCTATGCGCATTGCAAAGGAAAACGATATTATTATTCTTGCGGGAAAAGGACACGAAACATATCAGATTTTGAAGGACAAAACAATTCACTATGATGAACGTGAAATTGTAAGGGATATTTTGGCTAAAATAA
>JALEIO010000196.1 GCA_022769845.1 Oscillospiraceae bacterium | reverse complement strand
GTTGATTTAACTCTTGATACGCCGCCTTTTGTGTCGGAAGCATTGGAAAAGTCAAGTTTTTTCAAAAAAATCACCCCGAATAAAGCTTTATATAACAAGCTTATTCGGGGATTTTCAATTTAATTACAAATTTTTAGGCTTCGTAAGGCTTTATAACCTCTTTAACCGCCCATTTTTCAATTTTGATGTGCGAAACGTCCGCACCGGTACCTGACTCGATAATGAGCTTATCGTCCTTTATCGAAGTGATTTTACCGTGAATACCGCCGATTGTAAGAATTTTGTCGCCAACCGTAAGCTGCGAAAGCATTTCTTTAACCAGCTTGTCCTTTTTTCTCTGCGGTCTTATCATAATAAAATACAATACCGCAATCATAATAACGGGCAATGCAAACACCGAAATAAGATTACCGCCCGCTGCAGCCGCACTTCCTGCCGCTGCACCCGCAGTTGCCTCGGGAGCGGCCAAAACTGTTTCAAATAGCATTAATAGCACCTCATTTTTAAATTAATAATAAGTATTATACAGTATATTGCAAACTTTTGCAATAGTTTTGACAAAATTATACTTATTTTTCACTATGAATTTTTAAGTACCGAAAAGTTTTCATCTTGCAAAAAAGACAGGATAAAAATCCTGCCTTTTTATCTGTCATATTTTTCTTACTTTACCTTTGCGTCAGCCTTTTTGCCTCTGAACAAGCACCAGAACGCGCCCGAAAGGAAGATTGACGAATAAGTACCGCAAACAATACCTATAATAATCGGGAGAGCAAATTCTTTAACCGATTTTACACCCAAAATGTAAACCATAACAATTGTTAAAAGGGTTGTAACCGAGGTGTTGATAGATCTGCCCATTGACTGCCAAATACTTTTGTTGACAATATTCGAGAAGGTTTCTTTCTTAAGATATTTTGTGTTCTCTCTTATTCTGTCAAAAATAACGATTGTTGCGTTAATTGAATAACCGATAATGGTAAGCATTGCCGCAATAAACGAAGTATTAACGGGAAACCTGAAAATTGCATACATAGAAAGCATAATAAGCACGTCGTGGATAAGCGCCAAAACTGCCGAAAGACCCGACAAAAGCTCAAATCTGAACGAAATGTATATGAGCATTAAAATTGCCGCGATAAGAAGCGCCTGAAGCGAGCTTCCGAGAAGCTCCGAGCCAACCGTTGCGCTCACCTTATCCTCCGAAATAACCTTTATAGCGCCGAACTTGTCCGCAAGCGCCTGTTTAACGTCCGAAGACTGCTGTGCGTCAAGCTCGTTTGTTTTGATAACAAATCCGTCCTCGCTCTTAACAATGCTGGAAGCCTTAACGTTTGCAACCGCGCCGATTGTTTTTCTCACTTCGTCCTCGGAAAATTCAAAACTCTTGAGCGGAGCGGTTTTTTCACTCTTTACAAGCTGTGTTTTGATAAGTCCGTTGTCCTCTGTATCAACAGTCTTTGTTTCAGCTGTATCTGCGCTGCTTTCTTTATTTTCATCAGCCTTTGCAGCGTCTTTTGCTTCATCAGCCTTGCCGTCATCTTTATTTTCGTCCGTTTTTGCTGCATCGTCCTTGTTTTCCTCTTTTGCAGCGTCGGTTTCTGCCGCCTTAAGGTCCTCGTCACCCTCGGTAACAACCTTAACGCTCATTGTGTATCCGCCCGTAAAATCAACATCGGCATTAAAGCCCATTGTAAAAAATGCAATGAGTCCTGCAACTATTACAAGTGCGGAAATAGATATAAATATTTTTTTCTTTTCAATAATATTAAACATATTCTTTTACCTCCTACGCACTGTAAAGCTTTGAATTTTTAATGTGAAAACCAATAAGCTGCTGAAGCAGGAACTTGGTTACAACAATGGCGGTGAACATACTTACTATTGTACCGATAAAGAGTGTAACCGCAAATCCTTTTATGCTGCCCGTGCCGAAGAAATACAAAACAACAGCGGCAATAATGGTTGTAACGTTTGCGTCCAAAATAGCCGTAAACGCTCTCTTGAAGCCTGCGTCAATAGAAGCGCGCAGAGTTTTGCCAAGCTTTAATTCTTCTTTAACGCGTTCAAATATAATTACGTTTGCATCCACCGCCGTACCTATTGTAAGGATAATACCCGCAATACCCGGAAGTGTAAGATTTATTTTGCAGTAGCTTAAAATCATAAGCACAAGCGTAATATATCCGGCAAGCGAAATGCCCGCTATAAGACCGCAGAGACGGTAGAAAATAATCATATATATAACTACAAGAATAAATCCGATTGCGCCTGCCTTAACGCTTCGTGCAAGAGCGTCCTCGCCGAGCGACGCACCAACCGTTCTGCTTTCAACAACCTTTATCGAGAAGGGCAGCTTACCCGACTGAATCTGGCTTGCAAGCGTCTTTGAATCCTCGGCGGTAAAATCGCCGTTGATTACGCAGGTTTCGCTGTCGATTTTTTCCTGTACTCTCGGGCTTGAAACAACCGTTTCGTCAAGATAAATTGCAATATAGTTTGTGCCGTCGGCGCTATAACCCGCAACTCGTTCGGTAGCCTCCGCAAAAGCCTTTCTGCCTTCGCTTGTAAGCTCCAGCCTTACCTGATATCCTTTTTTGCCCGACGAATCCAAAGTATCGTAAACCGATTGAGCCTTTTTAACCTGCTCGCCCTTTAAAACCACATTTCCATCCTTATCGCGGAACTCAAGTTTAGCGGTTGTACCCAAAAGGTCGATAGCTTCCTGCGTATCCATAACCGCAGGTATTTCAACTCTGACTCTTTTTTTGCCCTGTTGAGCAACGGTAGCTTCAAACTGACCTGCCGAGTCAAGACGGGTTCTCAAAACCTCAACGACTGCCGCCATATCGCCGTCAGCCACATTATCGGTATCGGCTTCAAACAAAATTGTTGCGCCGCCTGCCAAATCCATACCTTTTTTAATTCCGTTTTCTTCATCCGTTACGCTTGCTATATGATAATCGCCGAGTGTCAGACCAAAAGCTGCAATGTAACTTAAAACTGCAATTATCAAAATAACAATAGTAAACTTTACTATGCTTTTTGATTCCATAGTTTTTCCTCCTTGTTAGCATACATAATAGTATTATATAACCATTTTAAAGGTTAGTCAATAAAAATTTTGTTTTTTGTAAGATTTTTTATATTCTGAAATAAAAATTATGCAAAACTACAAAA
>JALEIO010000188.1 GCA_022769845.1 Oscillospiraceae bacterium | reverse complement strand
TTATTTTCAAAAAATCCTCATCGCAGAATTTGTAAATACCCGACCGCATAACCGCCGTAAGATTTATGTCGTCAAGCGGATTTAAAGCCGACTTTGCAAGGCTTGTAAGGGTTTTTATTTCGGAGCTTTCGTAGTAAGTTGAGCCGCTCTCGGCAAAGCACGGAATATTGTTTTGCGAAAATACATTTTCATATTCCGCGGCACTATCCTTTGTGCTGCGCATCAAAATTACAATATCTTTGTATTCAACGCGCCTTTTTTTGCCGAGATTTTTATCAAAAACAAGAGCGTTTTCATCATTTATAAGCCTTTTTATTTCCTGTGCAGTAAATGAAGCTTCAAGCGTTAGCTTACTTGCTTCATTGTAATTTTCATTCTCGTCTGAACTGTTTGATTTTTCGTAATCTATAATATTAACTGAAATATTTTTATACAAGTCATCGCTGTAGAATTCATTTTCGTTTTCGTATAAAAAATCCTCCTCGGAATAATTCATTTCTCCGACTTCATCAGACATTATTTTTGAAAAAATCACATTAACGCCGTCCAAAACAGTTTTGCGGCTTCTAAAGTTTTTGCTTAATTTTATTTTCACGTTTTCGTTGTAATTTTTTTCGTCATACGGCAAAAATGTGTCAATTTTGCCTTTAAAAATCATAGGAGCCGCGTCGCGGAACTTGTAAATACTCTGCTTTACATCTCCCACCATAAAAACGTTTTTGCCATTTGAGACAAGTGAAAAAATTTCGTCCTGAATTTCGTTGCAGTCCTGATATTCGTCAACGTAGATTTCTGCAAAATTTTTGGAAATTTCTTTTGCAAGCTCCGATTGAGAGCCGTCGTCGTTACGCAAAATTTTAAGTGCGAGATGCTCATAATCAGAAAAATCAATGATATTTCTGTCATTTTTTAGGCATTTGAATTTTTCGTCAACTTCATCTGTAATTTCAACCAATTTTTCTATAAGCGGAGCATTTTTTTCAAAATCCTCACAAATTTCTTCTTCGGTGCTGTCAAACACCGCAGCGCACGTTTTCCAGCCCTCTTTTGCCTGTTTGCGCAGACTGTTTATTTCCTCCATAACCGACTTATCGTTCTCTTTTGAGAGTTTCGGATTCAAGCGCGGAAAAGTAAAATCAGACACAATTTTGTATACACTGTTCCAGTCATAAATTTTAGCCAATAGGTCTTCAAAAAATCCCTTTTCGTCAGAAAGGAAGTCTAAAAGACCGCCTTCAACACCGTGTAAATGGCATATCGAAAAAATTTTATCGTACAGCTTTACGGAATATTCGAGCTCTGCGCGGCACTTTTCGCAAAGTATATTTTTGTGATTCTCAAAATTCTTTTCGGAATACGTTTTGTAAATATCAGCACGCCATTTTTGTGGAGATGAAAACGTAAGAGAAAATTTGTAAAGATTTTTCACCTCATCGGCAAATTTTTTGTCGGTTTTAGGCGAATAAAGCTTTATAAGCTGCAAAAATACGCTGTCTTGCGCGTCATAATATTTGTCAAAAACCGCATCAACGGCATTATCAAGAAGTAAGTCAACCTGCTTGGTATCACCGGTTTTAAAATCCGGGTCAATAGACAGCGCATTAAAATTTTCTTTTATAAGATTGAGGCAAAAACTGTGAATTGTGCATATTGAAGCGTTATCAATGAGCGCAAGCTGGCGGTTTAAAACGCAGGACTCCCCCGCCCTGTCAATCTCTTCTAAAATTTTTAAATGTATTCTTTCTTTAATCTCGGAAGCGGCAGAATTTGTGAAAGTAACAATTAAAAGCTTGTCTATGTCAACGCCGTCGTTTTTAAGAATACGGTTTATTATGCGTTCAACCATGACGGCGGTTTTTCCCGAACCTGCCGCGGCGGTTACAAGAAGATTTGAAACGGGTGCGGAAATTGCGTTTTGCTGATCGTTAGTCCACATTTTCTTCCACCTCCAGTTTTTTCCATACTTCTTCATCGCTTAAGGGTTTTAGTTCCTCGCCAAAATTCTTGGTTATATCTATTTTGCATATTGCTCCGTAGTCGCAGTAGCTGCACGGCGAAGCGTCTTTGGACACAGTCGGGCAAACCGAAAAATCGCCCTCAAATATCTTATTGCAAAGTGTTTTTATTCCGTTTTTTATATGGTTGGATAAAAGGTCAAAATTCTTTTCGTCAGCAAGTTTTGCACGCGATTTTGAAACAGGGTCATATGCCGCTATAACGTTTTTGTCGTTTAAAATAATCCCTTTGAGCTTTAGTGCGCTTTTCATTTTTTCGTATGATTTTGACATTTCGGTGCGGGTATTTGCCTTGTATATGTAGTCGTCAAATTTAAAATACAGCGCGCCCGCCTTTTTATACTCGGAATTATCCGACTCTGTAAGCGCCGAAAGATACACCATAAGCTGAACATCAAGTCCGTAAAACATATTAGAAAGACTAAAGGTTTTGCTGCCGGTCTTATAGTCAATAATTCGCACAAAGGTGCCGTTTTGCGTTTCAAATTTATCGGCGCGGTCTATAATACCCATAAGGTGCACCGTTTTGCCGTCATCGGTTTGTATATCAAACCTTGTTTTACCGTCCTTTCCGAAGGTTATTTCATAGCCGAGCGGAATAAAGCTTGAATTTATAATATGAAATTTCAAAATGTCGAAGCACGAAAAAACAGCGTCGCCAAGCCGTTTTATTATGAAGGTGCTACGATTTTCCGCCTCCGAAACATTATTTTGAATTTTTTCGACCTCACTGTTTATGTAATACGCAATTCTTTCTTTAATAAAATCATCGTCGGCAGCGGCAAAATCTGTTTTGTCCTCCTCAATCTGCTTGCATATTTTTTCAAAAACCATATGCACAAAAGTGCCGACATCAGCCGCATTAAGCGAAAAAATTTCTTTTTCTTCAAACTTTAACACATATTTTAAAAAGTACATAAAAGGACAACTTCTGAAGGCTTGAAGCTTTGATACCGACGAATAAATTTCGCCGCCGAAAATCTTTTCTATAAGCATTTTTGATATACCGCTAAAATCCGGAGTATAACAAAAAAAGCCTTTTATCCTGTCCGCTTGGTTTTTGTCATTTTCAAGCAAATATCTGTAAACCTCAATCCATACCGGCGATGGATTGTTTTCTTTTATCGCGTCAATAAGCGGCTCTAAAGTTGGCTTTAAAAGCGTGACTTTATCCAAATCGCTCTCATTTTTGTTATCGCGTATGCAAATTTGCAAATCAGGAAAAATTTTGCGTATTGTCGAAAACAAAAAAGCCGGACGAAGAGCGTTGGAGGCACTGTCGCAAATGGGAAACGAAATGTAAAGAAGCCTTTCGGGCGCCGTCACACAGTTGTAAATCAAAAACTTGTTGTAAAAAGCCTTTGTTTTGCTTGTTTCGGATAATTCAACGCCGTTTTGCGCCAAAATTTCGCGCTCGCCGTCACCGAAAATTCCGCTTGACTTTTTAGGTGTCGGAAACATTCCGTCAACCGCACCGATAATAAAGAGCGCTTTTATATCCTTCGACACAGTCCTGTCAGCATTTCCGACAATTATGTTATCGGAAGAATACGGAACGTAGCCTTGTTTCTGCATTGAAAAAGCCGAATATAAAAGATTTCTGAATTCGCGTACATTTACGGTTTCATCACCGAGATGCTTTGCAATTTCATCAAATGTGCTGATAATTGCGCTGTCTGCCGCAAGATATTCCTTTGCATTTTTAACATCGTTTGTCTTTTCAAAAAAGTCAATCTGTGCCTCGATTTTGTCAAAAAATCCGCAGCCGGTAAGATACTCATACAGCGCATACACTATATCGGACGCTTTTTTTCTACCTTTTATTTTATCGTGAAACGGCTTTATTTCAGACATAAATTTATCGCGAGCCGCACATACGGTTTGAGTAAATTTTTCGCTTAATTTCTGATTGTTTTTATGAATTTTAAGCGTATAATTCCATTTTTCATCATTTTCCCAAGCGCTTTTTTTAATATTCTGCGCAAGAACATAATTTTCCAGCGCGTCAATTTCGTAATCGGTCAAATTGCACAATCCGAGCCGCAAAAATGAAAAAATCGAATCATAACTGTAATTTTCTATGTAAATATCAAGCGCACCCAGTACAAAAAGCACAAGGCGGTGCGATAAAGCTTCTTTTTTTTCGTCGATAAAGCAAGGTATATTATAAGATGAAAAAACGCTTTTTATAAGCTGTGAATATTCAGATAGATTTGCGCATATAACACCTATTTCGTTGTAGCGATATTTAAAATCGCGGGTAAGGCGCAAAATTTCTTTCGCGGTGTTTTCTGCCTCAAAATATGGATTTTGGTCATAAAAAAGCTTTATTTCGCCATTGATTTCCTTGCCTGTGCCAAACCTGTTTTCGCATAACGCTTTGTTAAGAACACCAAGCATTTTTGTGTTTTTATGGCGCTTTAAATTTTCAAGATGTTTTTTTTCCCCTATTTTCAATCCATCGGCACAGCACGCTTTGATAAGCTTGTCGGCAGTTATAACAGTTGGCGCAAAAAGCGATGACCTTGTTATATCATCGCATATAAGCGTGTTTGTGCAAAGGGTCACATAAACCTCGGCGGCGTCCGATACAATCTTTTTTATAATGTTTATTTCTGTGGGAATAAAGCTTGAAAATTCGTCAAAAACAACAATAGTGTTTTTAAAAAATTTTGAATTTTCCATCGCGGACAGCACCAAATCCAGAATATCATCCGAATCGGTGTAATCATCGCCCAGAATATCAAGATATGCGCAAAAAATTTTGTAAAAATCATCTGTTTTTGCCCGAAGTATATTTCCGCTTTCCTTTTGATATGCCTCTTTCAAACTTTCAGGCGAAATATTGTACTTTTTAAATTCCGATAACGTGTCGGCGCAAAGTTGAACAAAACCCGGATTTTGCGCCGAGTTTTTGTAATATGTAAGATTAGTTTCAGACAAAATTTTAGAAACGATAACGCCCTTGCCCACGTTTGTAACTCTTTCTTTTACCCTTTGTCCGCATTCGGAAAAAACTCTCGCGCCGATACGCTCAAACGACAAAACATCAATGCCGAATTTACTGGTAGAACCGTATTCTTTCAGCACTCTGCGCTCGGTTTCGTGCGTGAATTGCTCCGGAACCACAATAAGCACGCGGTGTTTTTCGTTTTTTATTATATTTTCAAAAATATACTGCGTTTTTCCGCTTCCCGAAACGCCGTATATAAAATTCAGCGCCATTTGTCACCACTCCGAAAAGAAAATCTTGAAAAAATAACCTTTAAAACCTTGCTTAACATTATATCGCCTAT
Organism: Oscillospiraceae bacterium; assembly: GCA_022769845.1. Taxonomy (GTDB): domain Bacteria; phylum Bacillota; class Clostridia; order UMGS1810; family UMGS1810; genus Qingrenia. The sequence goes on along the minus strand of JALEIO010000188.1, from coordinate 3,295 downwards.
GACAAAAGCAAAATCTGCGGCAGCAATAAATATGAAAATATTAAATTTTTCCAAAGCCCCGCTCAAAAATACGTTTGTAAAAAAATATGTAACCGCTGCATAAACGGTTGCGCAAGCAATTTTTGTTGTCCACACTGCCTTTTGATTTGCAATTTTTTCGATATAATGCTTAACAACCGCGTAATTGCCGAAAAAAATGAGATACGCAATACAAATTGTTTTGTCCGGAACGGCAATCCAAGCAAGCAGAGATGACGCGGCATAAGCGGCAAGCGCAGTTTTTACACCTGAAAAATCAAGGATAACGCATATAAAAACCGTAGATAAAAACAAAACCGCAAGTTTTAAAGTGCCGAACAAATTCGCACCGAGAAACATAATAACCGTAAGGGCACATATAATTGCGCCCAATGCCAAATCTTTAGATTTCAAAAAAGAGTCCTCCTAACAACACGGAATAAAGTCGCCGCCCATACATTCACAGCAGCAGTCAGTGCACAAAAGCCCTTGACATATGTCGCAGGTTGAACAGCCGCCCACAGGGTATCCGCCGGCATTGCCTGTATTCCTATAGGTATTGAAGCTTGATGTCATACTGTTTCGCGCATTTTGATATTCAGGATTTGAGGGGTCGAGAGCACAGGCGCGTTCAAAATGACTGCGCGCCATATCGTAAAATCCTCTTTTAAGGCAAATTACTCCGTAAAGATAATGCCATTCCGCTCCTCTGTCCGACATAGAATTAAGCAGTCTTTCCGCTTCGGCGAGGTTGTTGGAATTTATCGCCGCGCGTACAGTGTTAAAACTTGCATTGTATCCTCCGCCGTATGATGACTGGGATGACGAATAGCCATTACCGTTTCCGCCCTTTGTAAGAGCGTCATACGCCTCGTTGATTTCCTTCATTTTTTCTGCCGCAAGGTCGGCAAGCGGATTATTTACATATTTGTCGGGGTGATATTTTTTCACAAGCTCGCGGTAGGCTTTTTTTATTTCCTCGTCGCTCGCTCCCTCTTTTACCCCCAAAACTTCATACGGATTTTTCATTTGTGCATTTCTCCTTTTCGATGTCTTTGGACTTTTTATATTTTTGCAAAATATAGTCCAGCTTTGACCTAAGTCCGAGATAAACAATATTTTTAATTATTTCATAGTTTTTGTAAATTTTTAATTTTTCAAATTCTTCGGCGGCTTTTGACAGAGTAAATGTCAGCACAAATTCGGCACTGTTAATCAGTTCTTCAAAATTATCGCCGTATTTTTCGTAAAACGGATTATATGATTTTTTCTTTACGTCCTTTTCCAAATCGTCCAAAGCGTCAATTAAATATATGAATTTTCCGATATTATATCCAAAATTCTCAAGAGCGCGGTTTTCAGAAAAAATTGCCATCATAGCCCTTGCAAATGCGTCGGAAACAATGTCCGGTTCGGCGCAATTTTCTTTTTCAAGCTTATAAAGAAGCTCAAGATTGTCTCTCACGCTGTTAATTATATCACTTTTGATGTGCTTAATTTTTCCCATCGCCGATTTGTACGGCAAATAAAAAATGTGCGATTTTGAAAAAAACTCGTCGTTTATATCGTCCAAAATTTTATAATAATTTAAAACAACACTCATATCAGCGGCATAATTAATTGCACTGTTATTTTTAACAACCAACCTCTTTTTGCCCAAATGCTTTGCGCATCCTTCGGACGAAAAGCAAATTTTATTGTCGTCGGCAGAATCCAAAACAAGTGCAAGAAATGTAAAATCATAGCTTAACCCCAAGCGATAAAACGCGCCGAAGCTTTCGCCGAGCTGTTTGCACAAACCGCAGTAATACGCTCTGTATATATTAAAATCCTTGATTTTAAGCTCGTCTTTAAAAACATTTACATATCCAAACATAATTCCTCCTATATATTTTATAACATTTTTTAAATATAATCAATAAAAATTTCTTGTAAATTTTTATAAATGTGATATAATCTAATTATCAACAAAAATTCGGAGATAATTATGAAACAAAAGACAGATTTTTTCAAGCTTGACTACTTTTTGATACTTGTAACCGTAATATGCTGTGTTTTCGGTCTTGTAATGATTTCAAGCGCCGTAAAATCAATGGATAACAGCCAAAAATATATAATAGTTCAGTCTGCAGCGTTTGCGCTCGGCTTTGTGGCAATGCTTGCGGTGTCGGCAATAGATTATAATGTTTACGGTCAATTTGCAAAATATATCTATATAATCTGCATATTGATGCTTATTGCAACGCTTATTTTCGGTACCGGAAAAGAAGAAAGCGGCGCAAAAAGCTGGATTCGTTTCGGCTCAATTGGCATTCAGCCTGCCGAAATTGTAAAAATCGGCTTTATAATTACCTTTGCAAAACACCTTTCAATGATAAAAAACGTAAACAATCACCGCAATCTTTTTGTGCTGATACTGCATATTGTGCCGATTGCCGCCCTTATACTTCTTCAGCCCGACCTTGGCACAACAATGGTGTTTATGTGCATTTTTGCCGGTATGATTTTTGTTGCCGGAATATCATATAAATATATTTTTGCGGCGCTTGCGGCAATCGGTGCGGCAATTCCCATTGCGTGGAATTTTCTTTTACAACCGTATCAAAAAGATAGGATTATTGTATTTTTCAATCCGGAAAGTGACCCTCTTGACAAAGGCTATCACGTTATACAGTCGAAAATTGCCATAGGGTCGGGTCAGATTTTCGGCAAAGGACTTTTTAAAGGCACGCAGACGCAGCTTGGATTTTTGCCCGTAAAACACACCGATTTTATTTTTGCGGTTATCGGTGAGGAGCTTGGTCTTATCGGCTGCACAATCGTTATTGCCCTTTTATTTACGCTGGTTGTGCGCTGCATTTACGTTTCAAACTCATCAAAGGACAAATTCGGCAGATACATCTGTGTCGGTGTTGCATTTATGTTTATGGCGCACATTTTTGAAAATATCGGAATGTGCATAGGTCTTATGCCGGTAACGGGAATACCGCTTCCGTTTTTCTCGTATGCAGGCTCGTCGCTTGTGACTAATCTTATAGCAATCGGACTTGTGTTAAGCGTGCAAAAGCGATGCCGTGTTATAACACTTCAATAATTTTACCTGTTTAATTAAACATTTTGCTGCTCAAAATAATTTTCGCAAATTGCAATAGCAAGTTGAAACAAAATTAAAATAGCAGTGACTCTATGGTAGAGGACTGTGGATTTACGAAGAGAGAGGCGTAGCCCCGAACGGAGGAAATCCACAGTGGCGCGATATTAGGCAGCGTAGATTTTG
>JALEIO010000022.1 GCA_022769845.1 Oscillospiraceae bacterium | reverse complement strand
TTGAAAAAATATGAAAATTTCAAAAGACGAGATTTTGCACGTTGCTTTGCTTTCAAGGCTTAAGCTGGACGATGACGAAATTGAAAACCTTAATATGGAAGGAATTATCGATTTTGCAAACACGCTTAACGAGCTTGATACCGAAAACATCGCGCCTACAAATCACATTCTTGATATAAAGAACGTATTTAGAGAGGACAAAATCGAAAAGTCGTTCGACAGGGACGAAATTCTTAAAAATGCGCCGAAAAAACAGCGCGGCTGCGTGGTTGTACCGCAGACTGTCGAAGAATAATTTACAAAAGGGAAGTGACATAGGATGAAGCTTTATAATTTGAGTGTCGGCACTCTTTCAAAAATGCTTGAAAATAAGGAGATTACAAGCGTTGAGCTTACAGAAAATCTTCTTGAAAGAATTGAAGAAACCGACAAAGATATAGAAGGATATATAACCGTTGCCTCGGAAAGCGCAGTAAGCGAGGCAAAAAAAGCGGACGAAAGAATTGCAAAAGGCGACATATCGCCTCTTAACGGAATTTGCGCGTCGGTGAAGGACAATATTTGCACTGACAAAATTCTTACCACCTGTGCGTCCAAAATGCTTTATAATTTTGTGCCGCCGTATGACGCGACGGTTGTCAAAAAGCTTAAAGAGCAGGGTAGTGTAATTGTTGGAAAAACAAATATGGATGAATTTGCAATGGGTTCGTCTACCGAAACATCTTATTTTAAAAAGACAAAAAATCCGCACGATTTAACAAAAGTTCCGGGCGGCTCGTCCGGCGGAAGCGCAGCGGCAGTTGCGGCGGACGAAGCAATTTTTGCGCTTGGTTCGGATACCGGCGGTTCAATCCGTCAGCCGTCCGCGTTCTGCGGCGTTGTAGGTTTAAAGCCGACCTACGGGCTTGTTTCGCGTTACGGACTTGTTGCGTTTGCGTCGTCGCTCGACCAAATCGGCCCTATTACCAAAAACGTTACCGACAGTGCGATTGTTTTAAACGCTATTGCCGGTTACGATAAAATGGATTCCACCTCCGCCGACGAAAAAGCGGACGATTACACAAAATCGCTCGGCGAAAGCGTGAAGGGACTTAAAATCGGTATTCCGAAAGAATATATCGGCGAGGGAATACAAAAGGAAGTTAAGGACGCGATACTTAATGCGGCAAAGAAATACGAAGAAATGGGCGCGGAGGTATTTGAATTTTCACTTCCTATGACAAAATATGCTCTGCCGGCTTATTATATAATGTCCTCCGCCGAGGCAAGCTCAAATCTTGCCCGTTTTGACGGTGTTAAATACGGCTATCGTTCAGAAAATTACACAGATTTAACCGATATGTATTTAAAAACACGCTCCGAAGGCTTCGGCAGTGAGGTTAAAAGGCGTATTATGCTCGGCACATATGCGTTAAGCGCGGGATATTATGACGCATATTATAAAAAAGCTCAACAGGCGCGAACGCTTATAAGAAATTCATTTGCTGAAGCGTTTGAAAAATTTGACGTCATCTTAACCCCGACAACTCCGACAACTGCGTTTGAAATCGGCAAGAATATTACCGACCCGATTACAATGTACTTAAACGATATCTGCACTGTTTCGGTAAATATTGCAGGACTTCCGGCAATAAGCATCCCGTGCGGATATGACGATAAAAATATGCCGATAGGCTTGCAGCTGATAGCTAAACCGTTTGGCGAAAATACGCTTTTTAAAACGGCGTATGCGTTTGAACAAAATACTGACTTTGCACACAAGAGCATTGAAAGGGAGGGAAAATAAATGAATTACGAATCGGTTATCGGTTTGGAGGTTCACGCGGAGCTTGCAACCAATACAAAAATTTACTGCAGCTGCGAAAATAAGTTCGGCCTTGATGTAAACACGTCGGTTTGCCCAATATGTATGGGTATGCCCGGAACGCTTCCGAAGCTTAACAAAAAGGTTGTGGATTATGCAATCAAAGCGGGTCTTGCGCTGCACTGCGACATTACGCATTACTCAAAGCAAGACAGAAAAAATTATTTTTATCCCGACCTTCCAAAGGCTTACCAAATTTCGCAGTTCGACCTTCCTCTTTGCACGAACGGTTATGTTGAAATAAATGTTGACGGTGAAAAAAAGAAAATCGGCATTACAAGAATTCACATTGAGGAAGATGCCGGAAAGCTTATTCACTCAATAATGGGCGAGGGTTCTATGGTTGATTTTAACCGCTGCGGCGTTCCGCTTATAGAAATTGTATCCGAGCCGGACCTTCGAAGCGCCAAAGAAGCAAAAATTTATCTTGAAACGCTCAAAAACATTTTACAGTATATAGGAGTTTCAGACTGTAAAATGGAGGAGGGCTCGCTTAGGTGCGATATCAACGTGTCCATTCGTCCCGAAGGACAAAAAGAATTCGGCACGCGTACCGAAATGAAAAATGTCAGCACCTTTTCGGGCGGCGAAAGGGCTATAGAATATGAAATTGCACGTCAGATTTCCGTTGTGGAAAACGGTGGCGAAATAACGCAGGAAACAAGGCGCTGGGATGACGCAAAGGGTGAAAATACACTGCTTCGTTCAAAAGAAGAAGCGCACGATTACCGATATTTTCCCGAGCCTGATTTAATGCCTATCGCAGTGGACGATAAATGGATTGACGATATTAAAAAAGACCTTCCGGAGCTTCCGAACGTTAAGCTTGAGAGGTATATAAACGAGTATAAATTGTCTGAAAAAGACGCGTCAATTATAATTGAAAATAAATATATGTCGTTTTATTTTGATGACTGCATAAGGCTCGGAGGAGAGCCTAAAACCGTTGCAAACTGGCTTTTGGGCGATGTTTCGAGGTTTTTGAAGGATAAAGAAACCGATTTTGAAAATATTCCGTTCAAGCCTGATAAATTAAACGAGCTTATATCGCTTACGGCAAACGGCACAATTTCAAATTCCGCAGCGAAAAAGGTGCTTTTTGAAATGTTCGACTCACAAAGTACGCCAAAACAGCTTGTTGAAAAACTAGGGCTTGCGCAAATCAGCGATGAGAGTGCGCTTTACGATTTGGTAAGATCGGTGCTGGAGGCAAATCCGCAGTCTATTGCCGATTACAAGGCAGGACGTGACAGAGCGCTCGGATTTTTAATGGGACAGGCTATGAAATTGTCAAAGGGAAAGGCAAATCCGCCTGTTATAAACAAGATTTTAAAAGAAATGCTTGATAAAGCTTAAATAAAATATTAACACAAAATTAAAAATATGTCCTAAAAATGAACAAAAGCATAGATTTTGTCAAATGTGCACAAAAATCGGGAGTGAAAAAAATGTATTTGGTATATTAATTCTATTGAAATTTAACAAAATTAATGATATTATATAACCATACCAAACACAACAAACTTTTTTCATTTTCCCTCCTTTTTTCATAAAGGAAATGCCGGTTTTACAATCGGCATATTTTTTTGCTCAAATTAGGAAAATACTGTCTTTTGCTATTGACATTTTTTGTAAAAAGCCATATAATTATTTTAATAATGTCTTTCGTTCGTATAGAAGGACGCGTCGGATTTATCCGACTTTTTAAGGAGGAAAAAACCAATGGTAAAAATTACGTTAAAGGACAAAAGCGTTATGGAGATTGAGGACGGCTCAACCGTTTATGACGCCGCAAAAAAAATAAGCGAAGGACTCGCAAGAGCGGCTTTGGGCGCGCGTGTTGACGGCGAGGTTAAGGAGCTTAATTACAAGCTTGAAAAGGACGCCGCACTTGAAATTCTGACATTTGACGATAATGACGGCAAACACATTTTAAGACACAGCGCATCGCACGTTATGGCGCAGGCGGTTAAACGTTTGTACCCCGATGTTAAGCTTGCAATAGGACCTGCAATCGACAACGGCTTTTATTATGATTTTGACAGCGAAAAAGGTTTTACAACCGACGATTTGGAAAAAATAGAAGCTGAAATGAATAAAATTGTTAAGGAAAATATTCCGATTGAACGTTTTGAACTTCCCAGAAGTGAAGCAATCGCATTTATGAAGGATAAAAACGAGCCTTATAAGGTAGAACTTATAGAGGATTTGCCCGAGAACGCGGTAATAAGCTTTTATCGTCAGGGCGATTTTACCGACCTTTGTGCCGGCCCGCATCTTCAATCTACCGGCGGCATTAAAGCGTTTAAGCTTTTAAATATAGCGGGTGCATACTGGAGAGGCAGCGAGAAAAATAAAATGCTGCAGCGTATTTACGGTACGGCGTTTACGAAAAAAGCTGAAATGCAAGCGTATCTTGACGCTCTTGAAGAGGCTAAAAAACGCGACCACAGAAAGCTCGGCAGAGAACTCGGTCTGTTTATGATGAACGATGCGGGTCCCGGTTTCCCGTTCTTTCTTCCCAAGGGTATGATTCTTAAAAATCAGCTCCTTGATTACTGGCATGAGCTGCACGCTAAAAACGGTTATCAGGAAATTTCAACTCCGATTATGTTAAGTCGTTCGCTTTGGGAAACCTCGGGTCACTGGGATCATTACAAGGATAATATGTATACCACCGTTATAGACGAGCAGGATTTTGCAATTAAGCCGATGAACTGTCCGGGCGGAATTTTGGTTTATCAGTCAGAGCCGCGTTCTTACCGTGATTTGCCGCTTCGTATGGGTGAGCTCGGTTTGGTTCATCGTCACGAAAAATCAGGTCAGCTGCACGGTCTTATGCGTGTTCGTTGCTTTACTCAGGATGACGCACACATCTTTATGATGCCCGGCCAGATTAAAGACGAAATCAAGGGCGTTGCAAAGCTTATTGACGAGGTTTATAACCTTTTTGGATTTAAATATCACGTTGAGCTTTCAACACGTCCCGAAGACAGTATGGGCAGCGATGAGGATTGGGAAATGGCAACAGATGCGCTTAAAGGCGCGCTGGACGAGCTCGGTTTAGACTACGTTGTAAACGAGGGCGACGGCGCATTTTATGGTCCGAAGATTGATTTTCATTTGGAGGATTCAATCGGCAGAACATGGCAGTGCGGTACAATTCAGCTTGATTTCCAGCTTCCGCTTCGGTTTAATCTCGAATATACCGGAGACGACGGCGAGAAACACCGTCCGATTATGATTCACCGTGTTGCATTCGGTTCTATTGAAAGATTTATCGGTATTTTAATTGAGCATTTTGCAGGTGCGTTCCCGGTTTGGCTTTCGCCGGTGCAGGTGCAGATTATTCCTATTTCCGAAAAGCATTTCGACTATGCGTTAAAGCTTAAAGAAATTATGGATAGCAACAGTATTCGCAGCGAGGTTGATTTGCGCAACGAAAAGCTTGGCTATAAAATCAGAGAAGCACAGCTTAAAAAGACGCCTTATATGCTTGTTGTCGGTGATAAAGAAGAACAGGAAGGCACGGTTTCCATCCGTTCAAGAAAAGACGGCGATATAGGTTCGTGCAAGACAGAGGATTTTGTCGCAAAGATTGTTGAAGAAATTAAAACAAAAGTAAGATAATTGCTGCAAACTTGAAAAATTATTGTCAATACTATTAAAGTAAATATTTTTCGGGAGGAATTTTTATGTGTACGGCAG
>JALEIO010000138.1 GCA_022769845.1 Oscillospiraceae bacterium | reverse complement strand
ACGCTGAATATAAATCTTTGCATTTTTATATTCGTTTACACATTCAATATGGTCATGATGCGAATGTGTAATGATAACATCGGTAATATCCTCCGGTTTTATATTCAAATTGCCGAGTGCCTTAACGGGACCTATAAAATCAGTCATTTCAAAGCCGGGCATGGTCACGCATCCGGCATCGACCAAAATCAGCCTGTTTTCGGTTTTTATGAGGTATATCATAAATACGATGGGGCGAAACTTATCGTCCACTCCATTGTGAAATATCATACCTTCCGATAAAACCGATTTTCCGTATTCTATAGAAATTATCTCTGTCATTTTACCGTCAGCACTACCTTTCCTACATTTTGTCCCTTATAGAGAATATCGTGTGCAGCCTCTGCCATTGAACAGTTGTTATCTTTAAATAGTCGCTCTAGGGAAAGGATTTTCGTTTCAGAGTCATATGCCCATGTAATTCCCTCTGTTACAGTATCTGAAGATGCTAAAGTCAGAGTTGGAGAAATAAGCGAAACAATCATAACAAAGGAAAGAACGCATGAGACAACAGACGACAGGAGTCTTTTTTTCATATAACATTCCACCAAACACAAAACTTTTTCATTACACATGATTTTAGCATAAAAATTTTATTCTGTCAATATGAGTGAAATATATGAAGTGAGAAGCTGAAAGGCTTCTTATTTTTTTGCCAAAAATCAATAATTCAACGATTACCCACAAATTCAACGATTTGTGTAAAAAAGAAAAAATGCCACTGCGGAATTTTTACCGCAATGGCACTAATATTTAATTCCAATAAAGTAGGTATAATTCAGAAAACCGCTATACTGCGGTGTTTCAGTCTTTTTCGAGATAAAAGAAAAGAATGACTATTCTATCAAAATAGTCATTCTTATTTGGCAGGGGCAGAAGGACTTGAACCCTCGGCACGCGGTTTTGGAGACCGCTGTACATATTGCCTGAAGCCCTTTATTTAACAGTCTTTTAAGAGATTAGCAATATTGTATATACCAATTCATATACCAATAACATAAAAATTTGAATAACTTTATCTATTTATATAATATGACTTGTAATTTTTATAACTACAGCAGCATCGTCATATATATAGGCAGATATACGATTCCGTTGTCTTCTTTAAAGTCTTTTGTATGGAGAACATATGGAGTATTTGCCTGCTCTTTGTATTTTTTCATAAATTTCTCGATAGAAGATAAAGTGTATCTGTCGCCGGATTTTACTTCAATGGGCGAAATATCGTGTTTGCTTCTGATTTTGCTTTTTGCAATCAAAAAGTCAATTTCCATTCTGTCTTCGGCATTTTCTCTTGATGATTTAGAAAAAAAGTATAATTTGTGTCCCGAAGAAACCAACATCTGTGCTACAATATTTTCCATTATCATACCGGAGTTTACAGATAATTTATCAAATAATAATTTTTTGTATATCTCTTTGCTTACAATTCCGTTTTCATCAAATGCATGACTTATAAGAAGTCCCGTATCTGCCATATAACATTTTAATGTTTTTCGTTCCATGTTCATTTTAAGTCCAACATTTGGATCGGCAGAATTATAACAGGTATTAACAATCATGGCATCATCGAGCCAATAGAACCGCTGCTTGTATTCTCTCATTCGTGCAGACGGATTTATATCACTGAGTCTGAATTTTTTTTCATGTTTTGAAAGCTGAGCCGGAATTTCATCAAAAATTGCTTCTATTTCCAATTCATTGCCGTCAGAATGTTTCATTATATCCTCGCGGTAAAGAGTAAGAATATCTCTCTTTGTTGTATCCACTGCTTCAAAATCCCGTGTTTTAATATATTTTGATACAGCTTGCGGCATACCGCCTACTATCATATATTGGCGAAAATAATCCATTGCCCTGCGATGTAACATTTGCCCCATAGGTTTTCTTTTTTCAAAGCAATCGCGGATGACAGGCATAAGCATTTCGTTGTCCATTGCCCACAAAAATTCTTCAAAATCCATTGGGTACATACGAATATGCCGTTCCTCAGACGGAATCGTAATATCCTTTACATTTTTTCGGATTGCCATTAAAGAACCCGTTTCGATATAATCGTATCTGCCATCTGCCACTAAGTATTTTATAGCTGCCCGTGCCTTGGGAAACATTTGTACCTCATAAAAAATGATAAGACTTTCCCTTTTGTATAACTTTTTATTGTAAAAACTCGAAAGATACATAAATAATGTATCTAAATCATCAAGGTAATTTACGAATAAATCACAAACATCATTGTTGGCTTTGTTGAAATCGATAAGGATGTATGTTTTATAGTTTTCCCTTGCAAAATTCTCTGCGATATAACTTTTACCGACACGGCGTGCACCGTCAATTAAAAGTGCGGTATCGCCGTTTGAAGTATTTTTCCATTCTAATAATTTATTATAAATTTTTCTTTTCATGGCAGCTTCTTTCACGAAATCAAGATTTACTCAAGCATATTATATCACGAAATCAAGATTATTACGTGTTTTTTGCCTTAAATCAAATTTTTATGATAATAGATATGCCCACAGAATATATTCGGTATAATTCAGTGACGGAAAACGGGGGATTTCAACTACCCTTATTAATAATTTAAGGTTAGTCAAAAATCCCCCATTTTTATACAGTGTTTGTTCTATGCAATTTCTAAAAAGATGGTGATGCGGACATTTACGTTGACAGCTAACTTAACTATAAATCCAAGAGTCTTATAAAAAACAAACAGCACCCGTACTCGTTTGAAATGTGAGTGCAGGTGTTGATATTATATGCTATTCATAGATTTAATAAAATCACTTTCAAAATCTTTAATTAAATGAATATATGAATCGTATGTTACCTGTATTCCAGAGTGTCCGAGAAATGCAGATATATACTTTATATCTATTTTTTTTGCAAACATAAGACTTCCTATAGTGTGCCTGAGAATATGAAATCCGGTTGCATCTATCCCCGCCCTTTTATACACAGAATTAATTGATTTTCTGAAATTTCTGTATAGCATTGGCTTATTATCATTTGAAGCAAATACAAAATCGTTATCGTTACCCTTATAATTAATACGGATATGCTCTTTTATAGCGCTGAATGCTTTGTCGCATATCGGAATTACTCTGCATCCGCTTTCCGATTTTGTGTTTTTCTGGAGTATAGCTTTACATGATGAACCTTTTTTTAATTTGTCATCATTATCAATGCATACCATTGTCTGTTCAACAGTGACAGTTTTTTTGTCAAGATTAATATGTTTATATTGAAGAGCCATTGCTTCTCCGCTTCGCATACCCGTATATAATATAAATATGTAACCGTATCCATGCCTGTATATCGGCTGATTATTTGAGTATACCGATGAACAGGCCGATTCAAATTTTGTTATTTCTTCAGGTGTTAACGACCTGGTTTTTTTAGTATTGAACTTTTGCTTTGCAGGCATAATAACACCGCTTACAGGATTATATAAAGTCATTCTGTCTGCTATACATTGTTTATAAAAATTATTCAAAGCATCATAGCATTTTTTTATTGTTGACCACGAATTACCTTCTTCCATCATATTATTTATAATTTTTTCCTGAATAATATCCGGAGTAAGCTCTGATACCGAAAATCGCCCTATTTTCGGTATCAGATTTTTTTCAACGGTTAGTTTCAATCTGCTAAAACTGCTTGGCTTTAAGCAAATTTTTTTCTTGTTTAAAAGCCATGCAGACATAGCATTTTTTAACAAGCTTTCATCTGCATTTTTCAGTGCATTGTGCTTTTCATCATACTCTTTTTTTCTCATTAACGCTTCCGCCCTTGTATGACCGCTGAATGTCTTAAACTTTGGTTTGCCGTTATCAAGCCATCCTACTTGAGTTCTTACAATCCAACGCTTTTTCGCATTTTGATAAACATAACCTTCGCCGTTACCTCTTTTTCCCAATAATACTACCCCCTGTCAGCAAGCAGATTCTACACCTTCAAGCCATTTTAAAAAAGCTTCTTGTCTAACATAGAGTCTGCCGCCAAATTTAATAAGCGGGAAATCACTTCGATGAAATATTGTGTAAGCGTTTTGTGCACTTATACCAAGCTTAGTTTGAATGTCCTTTACTGAAAGCAATTTGATATTTTCCATTGTCATACAGTTTCCCCCTTTCGTAAAAATAATATATAGCTATAATTAAGAAAAATTTCACTGTTGAATTTTTTGTATTTTCAGCACTAACAATATGTCCTCGTAAATTACATTGTCCTCAGAACAAAAACTGCCTTTGGCAAAACATAATGTCTTTTTTAATTTTTCAAATGATTCGCTTATGCCTTCATACTTTTTTAATGTTTTTTCTATATAATTTTTTTCGTCAAGATCAGATGTCTTAAAGTAGAGTCTTGTTGCGGTTTGGTTTAAAGCAGCAATTTCATCATCTTCAAACTTTCCCTTGAGAAGCTGTGTATTCCATATGCACATAACTCCAAACTTACGCCCAAGTGTTAAAAGATTTGCCATAGTGCTGTTTTGTTTTGGACGGGTAGCTTCAATCTCATCTATGATGACCGCAAAAGGCTTATCTTTTCGTCCGTGACTTTTCGCGAAACCCCACAAATCCTGCAAAATACATTCAGCTATCATTCTTTTTAGATTATTATTTTTAAATCCTGCAAGCGAAAACAAAACACATTTACCGGATTCTAAGTGTTTACGCCAATTAAAGACTGTTCCGTCTTCTCTGAAAACATCCGCATCAGCTATGGGAAGGATTCTTCCTCTTGCAATTTCGGATGACTCTGATTCGTCATATTCCAGTTCTTCATATAAGTCCATTAAGGTTATGTCTGTGTCAGAATTTTTTTCTAAAAGAGATTTAATCGCCATATACACAACATTCATTTGTTTTTCAGACAGCTTGCAGGCTCTTCTGAGTAGGTAAGAACATCTTGCAGCAATATCTGAATCTTTTTCCTTACACATTTCCCCGTTAACATCGATAATCTGTCTTTCAAAAATATTAATAGGAATTTTTTCATTATATACCGTGAAATATTGAAGCTTGTCACCCATTACAGACACAAAATCTTTTTCTAATGTGTTTTTGTTAAAGCTATCTTCGGTATCTATAATGACAGAAGGAATGTTGTTATCCGAAATATGCTTTATAATAGAAAGTGTTGCATAACTTTTTCCCATGCCGCTGTCTCCGGTAATTCCTATATGATTATTATTTATTACATCCGATCCAATCGGCAGATATACGTTTCTGCCCAAAATTTCATTGCCAAGAAGCACCGGTTTTATTTTTTTGCATATCATATTTTTCTCTTCAATTATAGGCAGAGAAAAACGAGATTCAACAAACGATCTTTTTACTGCTATCCAGTTTGAGCGTTTTGACCTGTTTCCTTTTATCATCACGGATATCCGCACAGAATAACCGTTACCGCTTCGGTATATCCATTCACTATCGGCTAATGTTTCCAAAATCTGATTTTTTGTTACTGACGCGGATACATACGGAACAATAAGTTTGTCAAACTGTTCACCGTAAATATACAGATATTTGTCATTATAAAGTACTAAAAGTTTATCAGGCAATATTTCTGTTTCAAGTTGCCTGCCATCATATTTTATAATATTTTCACAGGAAAGCACCTTGTCAATAATAACGAGCCGCGTTTTGTTAACGATGTTTCTTTCTCCGCGGATTTCTTCTCCTTCGATAAAATCAGCAAAAAACTCATCGGGGGATTCTCCGTTAAGCAGTTTTGACAAAGGCAGTCCGTACTCTGCAAATAATTCTTGGATAATTTCATATGTTGTCAAAAATATTGTCATATCTGTTCTGTCAGATTTACTGTAAAGCAAATCGTTTGCTGTATTCTGATGTTTTTTCAGCATATAATCAAATGTACCGTCATATAATTTTCCCATAAATTTATTTATAAGACAAACTATAAAACTGCCGAAAGCGTTTATGTCAATATTACATTCATCAGATACATTGTCTGAAAAAATAGTGTAATAACAATTCGGGCTTAATATTTCATCAGCAATATTTGAAATTAAAATGCAGACTGACTGCACTTTTAGCCTAAAAAGCTGTTTATTTACATTTATCTCAGGACAATCGCCATTGCAAAATATATCCTCAAGAAAGCTGATTTTTTCGTTATCACCTTTAAATATAACAGGCATATCTTTGCAATCAAAAATTTGTCGTCTAAGTGATGAGATATTGTTATTTAGACTTATGGTCATGTCGGTATCCTTGTTGTATATCTGAATAAATTTCGCTGCTGTTTCCGCATCTTTTCCGCACAGCCATATAAGTCTGCACAATACATATCCTTTATCCGAAAATATAGTGTGCATTAGTGAATATAACAGTATCACCAATAACATCAGCCATGTATCTACGGAAAAAATTTCATTTAATTCATAAACACTTCGTACCGCCTGCTCCGGGCTTATATTGTCTTTGCCTACCAATAAACGGTTATTGTATAACGGCGAATCAATATCGGACAATGGTTCATTGTCTTTGAAAAACAAATATTTGTCGTCATAAAATCCGTTATAGTATACTATAGGTGTATCGTTAATCATTCCCATAGATGAAATATAATTAATAATCATCGACGCTCTTTTGCCATCTCCATGATTGCCTACGAAACAAATACCGGCTTTCGTGAGTTCCGTTATCATTCCGGATTTTCCATACATTTTGTCAGGTATTACAACAGAAACCTCATCTTTTTCTCCGTAAGGAATTATTTTAAAAATATAATCAAATCTTTTACAGAAGGGAGCGGCATATTGTCGTCTTTCCACACCAAGTATAGTTCCGTATGCAAAAATAGAATAGTCCTTGGATAAAATTCCGTTATTTGAATATTTTGTACTTTCAACATGCATCGTATTTGAAAAACTCCGAACTACAAGTGCATTTCCGTAATCTAATTTTTCTTTCAGAACCGGAAATTGCGGATTTTGCTGCTGTAAATAATTCATTAACCGTACATCTCCTTATTGAATATTTTTATGTTTAATGCTATAATTCATATAACAGGTTCATAATATCATAATTATTTTAATGATTTCTATGATGGTTTTAAAATGATTTATATGCTTGTGATAATTCAACAAACAATTGCGTTTGTAATACAGCAAATTATACATGGAGAGTAAATTAAATAAAAACTAAGATTATACGAGGGAGGATAAATTATGCATTTAGAAGATGTTTTTGAAGATTATAAAAAATATACCGGATCAACTGAAGAATATTCTTCAAGTGAATTTTCGAGGAAGTTAAAAAATACACTTAATAATTATAACATGCTGGATTATTTAAAACCGATAACTCCCACTGACAAAAAACCGTACAGCAAGGATGGAAAATACACATTTACTCAGATGGAAAAGCAACTGTTCGCTCTTTTACTCGGCTGCAATTCACCCAGGCTTTGTAAGAATCCCGACAAATTTCCGGATAAATCTATTCTCAACCCTTTTCTTCATAAGAATCATAGAAAATCCATGGGACTATCGGATATGAAAAGCTATACGGACCACTTTATCAGCTGTGAAAAGAAAATGGAACTTACATATCCGGCAAAACCGGGGCTCACTAAAATTACTACTTTTATAGATTTTGCCATCAAATTAAAAGAATGTTTAAAAAAACTTATTATTGCAATATTTTATATGAATAATTTTAACACAATGACCTTTGATAGAATTTTGATAAGATTAAACGGTTTTATAGATGAATTATATCTTCTTAATTCAATCGATGAAGTTCCTGCTGTCGATTTACATCATACTTACAATAAAAACGAGTTTTATCATTCTGTCGATATTTTAACTGCCGCTGATGTTGGCGATTACATATATATATCACAGATGCATGACAAAGCGAGACGTATGAATTTTCCTTCTGACGCAAACTATATAAATAAATTTTCAGAATACAAAAAAAAGAAACCTAAATATACGAATCTTCTTAATATAAATCCGATCCATGAATATGAATGTCATATTAATAAAGATTATAAAAAATATTTAAGATATACCATTTTTGAAATGTATAGGGTTTATATAAAAATGCTGAAGAAAAATTACTCTGAAGATAAAATACTCAAAACACTATATAAGAAATTTGATTATAATATTAACATTCGCTCTGTGGAAACATTGATATTTAATAAATATATCAAACCTCAAAGCAAATATATTTTAAACGGAAGCAAAACATTAGAAGAAACGGCCGAAAGTACATATGCTGAAATAGAGGACTTGCTTTTGCAGTCAGACAAGCAGGCTATATCTTATGACAAGGAAAATAATGAAATAGATGAACAGCTTGACAAACTTTTATTTAAACCTTTCATAAGATTTCATGACATAGACCTTGAAAAGCTGAGAAAAAAAGCCGCCAAAAATTCTGAGTGTTTAAGCTATATTTCGAGAAAAGACATTTGATGTGTCCTTGATTTTAAAATATAAAAATTATAAAAGCTAATATTCTCATATATTTGAAGAAAATAAAAAAATTTTTTTAAAATCAAAGCCACATTTATTAAACCTTCGGTTAATCCGGAAGAGCGAATTGATATTCTCTCTAAATTACCTAATATTGTATATTTTATGCAAAACAGCGTTCGAAAAAGCCCAGATTTTGATATGCACCTTCAAAAGTGTCTAACTTTTTGGGGCGCATATCAGCTTTGCCCTAACCCAAGGTTTCGCATTAAAGGTTTAGCGAGAAGAGTGAATATTGTGATTGCAATGCAACAAAAAAGAGCGATCCCGGTCATACAGTATGAAAGTGTTAGCTTTTTTCTGTGAATTTGAATTTTCTATGATAAAATATTTGTTTTATTGGGCAGGAACAGCCATATTTTGGCTTTCCTGCCTTAGCTACAATATAGCACGGATTTTTTTGCACGTCAAGGGCGGTCTCGTAAGAGACCGTGAAAATTTACCCTTGGACATTATAAAAAATTTGTGCTAAAGAAGCCTTCCTTCATACATGATGGACAGTTCGCCATAAACTTTGCCCCAATTTCGCAGCGGCATCGTCCACTTCTTTGTAGCCTCGAACGTTGCCAGATACAGCGCCTTTAAAAGTGCCGTATCACTTGGAAATACGCTTCTTTGGCTGTTTAGGCGTCGGAGCGCACTGTTAAGACTTTCTATTGCATTTGTTGTGTACATGACCCTTCTGACATCCGCAGAAAACTTGAACATCGGAGATATTACATCCCAGTTCTCCTCCCAGCGCTTCATGCTATTGGGATACTTGTCATACCATTTTTCTCTTACCTCATGCATTCGCTCATAACCAGCTTCTTCGTTCGGCGCATGATAGATACTCTTTAAATCATTAGCAAACGCTTTTTTGTCTTTTTCTGCGACATATTTTAATGTGTTTCGTACCTGATGCACGATACACCGCTGATATTCCGTATTCGGATACGCCGCAGCTATGGACTCCTTGATTCCGGAAAGTCCGTCCGCGCACAAAATCAGTATATCTTGTACACCACGGTTTTTCAGGTCGTTGAGCACCCCAAGCCAGTATTTTGCACTTTCGTTTTCGCCGACGGTTATGCTTAAAACTTCCTTTTTACCCTCATCATTAATCCCGAGAATGATGTATGCTGCAATCTTTTTTACGATATGTTCATCACGCACTGAAAAATGGATTGCATCAATGAATACAATCGGATATACTGC